>DVOG01000096.1 GCA_018713755.1 Candidatus Spyradosoma merdigallinarum
GCACCGCTTCCGCGTGCGTCAGCGAAACGCCGCCGCTCAGCGTCGCGCCCTCGCTCACGTTCAGCGTCTTCACGCCGACTTCTTTGGCGAACTTCACGGTCGCGCCCGCCGCGAGCTCAATCGCGCCGGCACCGCTCGTTGCATTCGCGATCGTGCGGTCGCCTTCAAGCGCAAGCGTTCCCGCGACGTCCAGCGTCGCCTTCTCGCCGAGTTTCGCGCTCTCCGCGACCGTGAACGTTCCCGCGTCGACGGAAAGCGTGCCCGTCAGCGCGCTCGCGTCCCCGCTGAACTCGACATCCCCGCTCGAACTCACTTGCCCCGCCCCGGAGACGGTCCCGGAATATTCCGTCAGCGAGGGATCAAGCGTCGCCACGTCTTTTTCGCCGAGCTCGACGTTCTGCGTCGGCGACGTGAGATCGATTTCTTCGCCGATGTTCACGTCCTTCGCCGTCAACACGCCCGTCGCCGTGTCCAAATTCCACGTATACGTCGTGCCGAAACCCTCCAACGTTCCCGTGGTTTTAATGAAGCCGGAATCGTGATGAACCGGAACATACTCGCCCGTCTCGGGGTCGTAAATCGAGTCCGTTTCGTCGAAGGTTAGCTCGCCGCCCCAAATCGTGAGCTCGTATTTCGTTTTCTTTACGGCGTCTTCGGCGAGGGAGACATTGAGCTCGACGAGGTTGCACACCTCGAGCCCGCCGGAAATCAGAGCATCGCTCCCGCCTTTGCCCGTGAGGACGATGTTCAGCACGTCCTTCTCGAGGCGAATGCTCGACGAATACGAAGAATACGGAAAATAATCCGAAACCCTCGCGGCCTCGCCGATCACGACGTCGCCCGTGATGTTCGAGCCTTCGCCGAGCGTGAGCTCGACCCCGCTCGCCACGCGAGGCGAACCTTTGATCGTGCCGAAATTCTTCACGTGCCAGTCGCTCGCTTCGACGGTTTTCCTGAACGCTTCTTCATACGCTTCGAATTCGGCATCTCCGCTCGGAAGCCAACCGTCGGAGCCCGCGCATTCGACGTAACCGAATTCGAATTTCTGATTATCGCTTGCCGTCGAAATTTCCCCGTAATTCACGAACGTCCCGGAACTTTTTTCGGGCAACGCGTCTGCCCCGCCTCCCAAAACGAAGAACCCGACGGAGAAGCCGTAATGATCGTCTTCCCCGCCTCTCACGATTTTTCCGCGGTTTTCGAACGTCGCCGTTCCCGAGGAATCGCCTTTTTCAGGGAGGAAAGTGACGCTCGCCTCAGACGTTCCCGTGTTGACGACCTTCGCGTTTTCGTGGAGCTTAAATTCGGATTGGGTGCCGTCGTCCGCCGTCGAATCGACGACCGCGCCCGCGTTTTCGAAAACGGAGTTCCCGTAAAGTTCGGCGTAGAATTTGCCGTCGATTTCGCCGTTCGCGGCGTTGACGAACTTCGCGTTCCCGAAAAGGGTGAACGACGCCGGATCCCGCAGGATGCCCATGACAGATGGGGAAAGACTTCCGATTTTCCCGGAATTTTCGAAAACGGCCTCGTCGCGCATGTAAACCTCAAAGTGCGGCGGCGTGTCAAGAAGCCCGGGAATATCTTCGTCCTCAAATTCAGACGACCAAAGAAGCGTTCCCGCGTTCGAGAATTTCGACGTTCCCGCGAGAAGGACGACGTTATCATTGTTGACGGTGTAGCCCTCGTAGAAGTCGTCGAATTGTTCGCCTTTGTCGCCGACGAAACGGAACGTCAGCGTCGCTCCCGCTTCATTGACGAACGAGGCGTTCCCGTCGAGCGCGAAAACCGCGTCGAACGCCAAATATTTTTCGTGAGCGGAATTTCCGAGGGAGTCGCCGATGTAGAACGCTTTTTTGCTTTCGTCCCACTCGAACGGCACTCCGCGCTCCGCGGCGAGATCGGCGAAGAATTCCTCCCCAAGCGTTTTGGAGTCTGCCCCCCAATCGTCGTTGCCGACGTAGATCGTGTCGGCGGAGTTTGTCGTCGTTCCCGAGGACGCGCGGAACGCCTCGACCGGATCGGCGGCGAACGTCGTGCCCGCTGCGGCGCAGGCGATCAGTGTGATGAGTGTAAGTTTTGTCTTCATGTGCAAGCAGTTGTTGTTTTCGAAAAGTTTTCGGATTTTTTTTGCGGAAACGAGACGCCCCGAGAATCTCCTCAAGGAATGTCTCCATTTCCGATGCGGGATTCTGACAAAAAAAAAAAAGCTAACCGGCAAGTTTTTTTCGCGCTCCCGCGCGAACGCGGGAGCGCGAAAAAGAGATTGCAAGCGTCGCGACGGGCATGAGAGCATCGCCGCATGGCGACATCTCTTTTCTGCGAAACGTTCCTCTTCCCCGCATCGGCGCTGCTCCCGTGGCTTTCCGCGGGAACGTGCCTGCTGGCGGCGGCGGCCGTCGCGCTGCTGGTTCTGCTGCTGCGGGAACGTCGCGCGGCCGCCGGCGAAGGCAAGCGCGCGGACGACGCCTTCGGGAACGCCGTGCGGGACTTGCGCGACGACGCGGAACGCACGCGAACCGCGCTCGAACAGGCCATCCGCGATTTCCGCGAAGAAAGCGCGGCGGCGGCCCAGCGGCGAGCGGACGCTTTCCAAAATGCGCTCGCCGAGCGTTCCCGCGGTCTGAACGAGACGCTGCATTCCCGCTTCGCCGCGTTCACGCAGACGCTCGCCGAGACCGAGCGCAGCCGCCGCGAAACCTTCGACGCGTTCCGCGACGCCCAGCGAAAATCCGCCGACGAAAGCCGCGAAACGCTGAGCCTTTCGCTCGAAAAAATCCGCGAGGAAAACGCGAAGAAGCTCGACGAAATGCGCGGGATCGTCGAAGAAAAATTGCAGAGCACGCTGGAAAAACGCCTCGGCGAATCGTTCCGCATCGTCAGCGAACGCCTCGAGCACGTCAGCCGCTCGCTCGGCGAAATGCAGGCGGTCGCGCACAGCGTTTCCGACCTCAAACGCGTCCTGACCAACGTGAAGACGCGCGGCACCTGGGGCGAAGTTCAGCTCGGCGCGCTGCTCGAAGACATTCTCGCGCCGGAGCAGTTCGAGCGCAATTTCAGGCCCTCGCCCCGCTCTTCCGAAATCGTCGAATTCGCCGTAAAGCTTCCCGGCGACGCGCCCGACGCCTCGCAGCCGCTTTATCTGCCCATCGACTCGAAGTTCCCGATCGAAGACTACGACAGGCTCACCGCCGCCGCGCAGACGGGCGACCGAGACGCCGCGGAAAAAGCCTCGGCGGACCTCGCCCGACGCGTGGAATCCTTCGCGCGCGACATTCGCAACAAATATCTGAAGCCGCCGCGCACGACGGATTTCGGCATCCTGTTCCTGCCCACGGAAGGGCTCTACGCCGAAGTGCTGCGCCGCGCCGGACTCGCGGAAAAAATCCAGCGGGAATGCCGCGTGCTCGTCGCGGGACCGATGTCGCTCGCCGCCCTGCTCAACAGCCTGAAAATGGGGTTCCGCACGCTCGCCGTGCAGAAAAATTCCGCGGAAATTTCCAAAACGCTCGTCGCCGTGAAGTCGGAATTTCTCAAGTTCGGCGCGCTGCTCGAAAAAATTTCGAAGAAGCTCGACGAGGCGCAGGAAGCCGTTTCCGACACGGCAAAGCGCCATGACATCGCGACGCGCAGGCTCAGAAAAGTGGAATCGCTCGACCTCGGCGAAGCGGACGGAAACGGCGAAGCGTGAAGTTCTTCCCCGCGCGGGAACGCGCCCGCCGCCGCGCGTTCCCGCCGCGGAAGAAAAATTCTTTGCCTCCGCGCCGCGTTTGAAAGAAACTGTGCGCTTTCATGAATCGGGTTTTCATCAGAACTTACGGGTGCCAGATGAACGAGCGCGACAGCGAGGCGGTCGCGGCGATGCTGCGTTCCCGCGGCTATTCCATCGTCGAGGACGAAAGCGACGCGGACGTCATTCTGCTCAACACGTGCAGCGTGCGCGACCAGGCGGAGCAGAAAGCCGTCGGCAAAGCCTACCGCCTGCTGCCGAGCCGCAAAAAGCGCGCGGGAACCGCCGCCGTTTCCGCCGACGGCAGACGCCGCATCGTCGGCATCATGGGCTGCATGGCGCAAAACCGCGGACGCGCGCTGCTCGACGCGCTGCCGGACTTGGATCTGCTCGTGGGCACGCAGAAGTTTCACCGCGTTCCCGAACATTTGGACAAACTGCTCGCGACGATGCGCGGGCTCGGACCGCGCCCGTCGACCATCGTCGACCTCGACGAGGAAGCCGGCTCGCAGAACGCCATCCGCATGCACGAGCCCGGACGGAAAATTTCCGCGTTCGTCTCGATCATGCAGGGCTGCGACATGCGCTGCGCCTACTGCATCGTGCCGAAGACGCGCGGACGGGAACGCGCCCGCCCGCCGGAAGACATCGTCGAAGAAGTGAGGGAACTCGTCGCGGCGGGAACGCGCGAAGTCACGCTGCTCGGTCAAATCGTGAACCGCTACGGGCTGCGGGAATTCCCGACGCGCGACGGCAAGTCGCCCTTCGTGCAGCTGCTGGAAAAGCTCAGCGAAATCGACGGCCTCCGCCGCATCCGCTTCACGTCCCCGCACCCGTCGGGCTTCCGCGAAGACCTCGTCGACGCCTACCGGCGGCTTCCCAAGCTCTGCAACTACATCCATCTGCCGGCGCAGAGCGGCTCGGACAAAATCCTGAAGGCGATGCGCCGCCCCTACACGCGGGAACGCTTCCTCGCGCTCGTCGCCGCGCTGCGCGCCGCGAGGGAAGACATGTATTTTTCGACGGACGTCATCGTCGGCTTCCCCGGCGAAACGCGCGAAGACTTCGAGCTGACGCGCTCGCTTTTCGAAGAAGTGAAATTCGACATGGCTTACGTTTTCCGCTACAGCGTGCGCGCGGGAACGCCCGCGGAAGCGCTCGGCGACCCGATTCCCGAAGAGGAGAAAGACGCGCGCAATAAGGAGCTGCTCGCCGTGCTGGAAAAGCATTCGCTCGCGCGCAACGCCTCGCTCGTGGGCACGGAGCAGGAAGTGCTCGTCGAAGCCCGCGCCAAGCGCGGAGAAAACATGTTCGAAGGCCGCAACGGCGGGAACCGCAAAATTCTTTTTCCTGCGGACGAATCGTTCCTCGGGAAAACCGTCGCCGTGAAAATCGAGGCCGCGACCGTCACCGCGCTCACGGGAACGCTCGTCCGCGTCGTCGCCGAATGACGTTCCCGTTCCCGCGGCGCCTCAGCTGAGCCGGTTCCGATAATCGGCGTAGCCGAAATCGCGGATGATTTTGTACTCGCCGGTCTCGGGAACGTAGCTCGCGATCGACGGCAGGCGGATGCCGTTGAACGTCGTGCTTTTCACCATCGTGTAGTGCGACATGTCGAGCAGAGCGAGCCGCTGCCCGGGAACGAGCGGCCGCGGGAACGAGTAGTCGCCGAGCACGTCGCCGGCGAGGCACGTCCCGCCCGCGAGCCGATACGTGTGCGGGAACTCGCCCGGCGTTCCCGCGCCGAGGATTTCCGCGCGGTAAGGCATTTCCAGCGTGTCGGGCATATGCGCGCTCGCCGACGTGTCGAGAATCGCGATCGGCATGCCGTTGTTCACGATGTCGAGCACGGTGCAGACGAGCACGCCGGTGCGGATCGCCGCCGCTTCGCCGGGCTCGAGATAAATCTGCAGATGCCCGCCCCATTTCTCGCGGAACGCGAGAAGCGTGCGGCAGAGCAGATCGACGTCGTAGCCCGGATGCGTGATCCAGTGCCCGCCGCCGAAGTTGATCCACTTCATCCGCGGAATGAATTCGCCGAATTTTTCCTCGAAATGCGGAATCGTGCGCGCGAGCACGTCCGCGCCCTGCTCGCACATCGTGTGCATGTGCAGCCCTTCCAGCCCGTCGAGATCGCCCGCGCGAATTTCCGAGCGAATCGTGCCCAGCCGCGAGCCCGCCGCGCAGGGATTGTAAATTTCATGCTCGACTTCCGCGTACTGCGGGTTGACGCGCAGCCCGCAGGAAACCGCGCGCCCGCTCGCCTTCACGACGCCGAGGAACCGCCGCGCCTGCGACGGCGAATTGAACGAAATATGGTCGACGAATTTCACCAGCTCGTCCATGTCCGCCGGCGGGAACGCGGGCGAATACACGTGCCGCTCGCCGGGAAAGAACTCGCGCCCGAGCAGAGCCTCGTGCAGCCCGCTCGCCGTCGTTCCCGCGAGGTATTTCGCCATCAGCGGAAACTCGCTGAACTGCGCGAAGCCTTTCAGCGCGAGCAGAATTTTCGCGCCCGTGCGCTCCGAAACCGAGCGCAGCACGCGGCAGTTTTCCTCCAGCAGCCCGCGGTGAATCAGATGACACGGCGAGGGCACGCGGGAAAAGTCCAGTTCAGAAAAAGCTTCGATGAAACGGTCCGTCATGCGCGCGATTCTCTCAAAACATCCCCGCCGATTCAAGCGCGGGAACGCGCCGCGGAAGCCCGCCGGCGAAAGATTCCTCCGGCGTTCCCGCGCGCGTGAATAAGTTTTTCTCGCGTTCCCGCGAAAAGCCGGGAATGATGTGCCGCCCCATGAAACCCGTCTTTCTGCCCTTTCTTTTCGCCGCCGCGGGAACGCTCGCGTCCTTCGCCGCGGCGCAGCCGGAAAACGCCGCGCTCCCGCCGCGGGAAAACGCGGAGACGCGCCTTGC
>DVOG01000097.1 GCA_018713755.1 Candidatus Spyradosoma merdigallinarum
ATCTCGCCGCGTTCCGCCGCCGCCACAAGGACGCGGAAATCTGCCGCATCTCCTGCCTCGCGGGAACGGGTCTCGACGCGCTCAAAACCCGCATCCGCGAACTCGTCCTGCCCGCGTAAGCGTTCCCGCGAGATCAGGCGCGCCCGGAGGCGGCATCGTTTTCCCGCGCGGCGAGTTCCGCGAGCACGAGCGCGGCGACGCGGCGGAAGCGACGTGGAGTCATCGAGCTCTGCTGTTCTTCTTCTTCGTCTTCGACGGCGCGCAGCAGCGCCGCCGCGTGCGGCGCAGGCAGCGCACGTTCCGTTGCGAGCTTGCGGATGCGCTTTTCTCGCGTTTTCGCGCGGCGCGCCTTCCGCGCGTCCGCGAGCTGCGCGAGCGCGCGTTCGCGCCGCCCGTCGTCGAAGTCGCTGCGGCGGCCTTGTCCTTCGCCGAGGCGGGCGACGAGCGGAGCTGTGTCGACGCCCGCGCGGCGAAGCTCGGCGGAGATGAGCCCTCTGATGAATTCCGTCAAGCTGATTTTGAGCCGCGCGGCGTGCCGCCGCACGGCTTCGTCCATTTCCGGCGTGACGGACACGCCGATCATGCGTCTTCTTCCCATTTTTTTTGCTGAAATAGATAACTATAGCGCGAAATTTCGAGGGAAAGCCTCAGGCGTCGAGTTTTTCCAGCGCGGCGCAGACTTCGTCGATGAGGAAGCCCGGCGTGGACGCTCCCGCCGTGACGCCGACGACGCGGTAGCGCCGCATCTGCTCCAAATCCAGCTCCCGCAGCATCTCGACGTGATAGCACGGGAGCCCGTGCCGCTCGACGAGCGTCGCCAGCTTCACCGTGTTCGCGGAATGCCGCCCGCCGATGACGACGACCGCCTCCGCGCCCTGCTCCGCAAGCCGGACGACGTCGTGCTGGCGCGCGCGCGTCGCTCCGCAGATCGTGTTGAAAATCTGCGCGTCCGGGTAAAGCCGCTTCACTTCCGCGGCGAGCACTTCGAACTCGTCGACGAACATCGTCGACTGCGAAACCATGCAGACTTTTTCGCCGAGCGGCGGGAGCGCCGCAAGATCCGCCGCCGTGCGCACCGCGTGCCCGCGCCCTTCCGCGTAGCCGAGAATGCCGATGACTTCGGGATGATCCGGGTCGCCGAAAACAAGCGTCGCGAAACCTTTTCTCGCGAAAAGCCGCACGCGCCCGGCGATGACGCCGACGTCGGGGCACGTCGCGTCGCGGAACTCCGCGCCGAGCGTTTTCAGGTATTCCCGCCGCTCCGGCGTGACGCCGTGCGCGCGCACGACGACGACGGCGTTCTTCCGCTCTTCCGGAGAAAGCCCCAGGTCCAGCTCCGAGCGGGAACAGTAATCGCCGACCTCGCGCACGCCCTCGGCCTTCAGCGCCGCCATCATCTGACGGTTGTGGATGAGCGGGCCGTCCGTAAACACGGGAACGCGCCCGCGGCGCAGATAATCGCGCACGATGTTGATCGCGCGTTCGACGCCGCGGCAAAATCCCGCGCTTTCCGCTCTGATCACCTTCATTTCGCTTTTCCTGAAAACAAAAATTCGCGGGAACGCGCGCGCCTCACTCGTCCTCGTCCGCGTGCGCGTCTTTTTCGTAGCAGATGAAACGAATCATCGCCACGGCGGAACGCTCGATGTCCGAGCTGATCGAACGGATGCGCCCGCGGACGAAATGGTAGCCGAAATGGAAAACGGCGGCGAGGCACAGCCCGACGCCCGTCGCGGCGAGCGCCGAAGCGATGTCTCCCGCGAACGCGTCGGCGCTCGCGTAGTGCCCGGCGGCGCGCATCGCGAGAAATGCGCGCAGAATCGCGAAAACCGTTCCCGCGAGCCCGACCAGCGGCGCGATTTTCGCCAGCGCGCGAATCGTTCCCGCGCGGCGTTCGAGCACGGGAATTTCCAGAAGCGCGGCCTCTTCCGCAGCGATGCGCATCCGCGCCTCGCCTTCCTTCGCGTGCAGGAGAATCACCTTCACGACGCGCGGGACCGGCCCCGGAGATTCTTCGCAAACCGTCAGCGCCTCCAGAAAACGCCCGTTGCGCAGATTCGCGCAGACGCCCTCGACGAACGCCATCGCGCGGATTTGCCCGCGGTGCAAGTAGATCACGCGCTCGACGATGATGAGCAGCCCGATGAAGCCGATCGCCAGCAGAAGCCAGACGAACGGCCCCCCGCTGAGCACGAGCGAAAACTCCGGCCCGGCGTTCCCGCCGGCCATGTCCGAAATGTCTTTTGAGAAGTCCATGATGCGTGTTCTGCAGTTTTTCCGAAAGACGCGGAAGCGTCGATTATTTTTCGTAAATTCTCCGGAGCAGGCTTTCCGCGTAACGCCCGCCCGGAATCATTCCCGCGGCGCTCTGTTCGGCAATCAGCCCGTAAACGCCGCGCGCGGATTCGTAGTCGCCGGCGCGCTCGTAGGACGCCGCCAACGCGAAATAGCAGCGCGCGACCCAATAGCCGCCGGTTTCGCCGAGCGCCGCCGCGCCGCCGCGTTCCCGCGCCGCGTCCAGCGTTTCCTCCGCCGCGCGCCAGAAAATCGTCCGCGCCTGCGCCGCGGCGCGTTCCCGCGCGGCCGCGTCCTTGGAAACGGCGCCGTCGCGCGCGACGACGTCGCCCCACTTGAACCCCGCCTCGGCTTTGAGCGAAAGCGGCTGGTCAGGCAGGCTGAAAAGGCGCTCGTAGGCGGCTTCCGCGCGGGCGCGGGCGTCCGCGGCGGCGTCTTTTTCGTTCCCGTCGATTTCGGCGCGGGCGGCGAGCGCGCGCAGCGCATCCGCGCGGCGCATTTCGACGATGCGCATTTCCGCGCGGTCCGGCCAGCCGGCGATGACGGCGTCGTAAACCGCGAGCGCGGAATCGAAATCGTTCAGAATCCGGAAAAAATCCGCCTGCCGCAGCCGCGCGTAAAACGTCAGCGGACTTTTCGGATAGCGCGAAATCAGCGTCTGCAGCTGCTTGACGGCTTCGTCGGGACGCCCGATCGTCGCCGCGGCCTGCGCCGCCTCGAACGCGGCAATCGCCGCGTATTCCGCGAACTTTTCCTGCGAGCCGAAGCGGTCGATCAGCGTTTCGTAGCAGATGAGCGCGCGCGCCGGCTTTCCGGTTTCCCCGAAGCGCCGCCCTTCCTCGAGCCAGGAGACGACGGCCGCGGCGCTGTCGGGAAAGCGTTCCCGCAGCGCGCTCAGCAACGCGAGTCCCTCCGCGTCGTTCCCGCCCAGGAACTGCGCGCGGGCCTTGAGCAGCATCGAGCGGCTCTGCAGCTCCGGCGCCTTTTCCCGCAGCGCGGCGGAAGCGTTCCCGCCGAGGTTCGCCGCGGCGCTGTCCAGCGCGTCCGCCGCGCGCAGCGCGGTCGCGGCGTCGTCCAGTTCAAGCGCGCACAGCGCCCGCGTCCAAAGCACGCGCACGCGAAAATCGTCCGGCAAATCCGGCTGCGCCAAAAATTTTTCCGCGCGCTCCGCCGCTTCCCGGAAAAGCCCCTCGGCGCGAAACGCTTCGATGACGGCGCATTCCGCGCGCATTTTCCACCCTGCGGGAACGCGCGCGGCGAGCGGAGAATCCGTCAGCGCGGCGGCGGCGGCGCAGTCGCCGTTGCGGATTTCGCTGAACGCCTGCTGAAAGAAAACGGCGCCGAGCGCGTCGCCGGAAAGCGTTCCCGCGGCGGCGACGCGTCCGTAGGCGTCCGCCGCGAGCGCGTAGTCTCCGGAAAGGAAATTGCAGTCGGCGATGAAAATGTCCGTGAAAAGCCGCTCGTCCGGAGAAAGTTCCTCCGCCCGCAGACGTTCGAGCAGCGGCACGGCGCGGCGGTATTCCTTTTCGCGCACGGCGATTCCGACGAGCAGGCGCTGAGCGTCCGGCACGAGCGGGCTCGCGGGAAAAAGCGAAATCAGTTCTTCGGCGAGCCGTCCGGCGCGGCGGAGATCTCCGACTTCGAACGCGATGCGCGCGCGCGTGAACAGCTCGAGGTCGTGCGCGCGTTCGTCCGGCGGGAGCGCGGAAAGATTTTTTTCGATCGCGTTCGCGGCAATGACGGCGTCGTCGTCCCTTCCCGCGTTTTTCAGCGCGCGCACGTGCTGCAGCAGCCCGGAAAACGCCGCCGCCTGACGGGAACGCGGCGGGCGGGCGGCGGCGACGCGCAGGAACGCCGCGCGGGCGTTTTCGCTCCCGGCGTTCTCTTCGAGCAGCCCTTCCAGCAGCGCGAAATCCGGCGCGTCCTTTTCGGGAACGGGCAAACTTTCCCGCAGGGCGGCGAGCGCCTCAGCGCGCTCTCCGCTTTTCGCGAGCGCGACGACGAGGAGTTTCGCCGCTTCCGCGAAATGCGGCGTGCCGCGCGCGGCGTCGCGCTGCGCCTTCAGCCGCGCGAGTTCTTCCGCCGAAACGTTCTCGCGCGAAGAAATTTCCGCGCAGAGCTTCACGAAAGCGATGTGTTCCCGGACCGATTCGCGCAACGCGGCCTTTTCCGCCGAAGAAAAATTTTCTTCCGCCGCGGCCGTTTTCCCGAGAGCCGACTCCGCCAGCGCCCGCGCGAGGAAAAACCACGCGCGCTCTTCCGGCGGGAACGCCTCGGCGGAAAGC
>DVOG01000098.1 GCA_018713755.1 Candidatus Spyradosoma merdigallinarum
GCGCTGAGCCGTCAGCGAGATGTCCTGCGGGAACGTCGACGTCGTCGCCGGCTGTTCCTGAGCGAAAGCGGAGGCGGAAGCCGCCGCGAGCAGTAAAGCAACAGTCAAAGAGGATGCTGTCTTTTTCATAATCGTCTTTTCGGTTGTCAGAATTAAAAGCAGGAAACGGGAAAAGAGAATCGGCGGCGCGAACGGGCGCGTTCAGACCTTGTCCCATTTCCTTGACCGTAATTCTGAAAAAAAAGCGTTCCCGCAAGTGTTTTTTGAGACTTTTTTATCTGCGGGAACGCCGAGGCAACTTCTCGCCTCCGAAAAAAGTAAAACGCCCCCGCGAACGGCGGGGGCGGGGTTTCAGTTTTCTTCCGGGAAGAGCGGGAGCACGTCGTCCGCTTCGGAGCGTTCCTGCGGCGGGAACGGGTCGTCGCCCTCTTCGCGCGCCTCGCAGTAGATTTCGGCGAAAATTTCGTCCTGCCGCACGATGATTTCCCCGAGGCGGGCGAGTTCGAGGCACGCCAGGAACGTGGAAACGAGCACGGAGACCGTGAGTTTTTCCGGAAGCAGCGACGAGAACGAGAAAGATTTTTCGACGCGGACGCGCGCCAGGATGTCTTCCATGCGCTGAGCGATCGTCACGGCGTCGCCCTGAATTTCTCCGGGCAGAATGCGGTCGGCGAGGCGTTTCAGCACGAGGTTGAAAACGTTCCACAAGTCCATGCGCCCGACGGGAGCGACGGGGCGCTCTTCGGGCGCGTCCTCGGGAACGATCGCGCGCTCGGCGTAGCGCTGCCGCGCGGCGGCGAGCTCGGCGATGCGGCGCGAAGATTCCTTGAGGCGCTTGTACTGAATGAGCTGGCGGACGAGCTCCCAGCGCGGGTCGGGGTCTTCTTCGCCGTCCGTTCCCGCGTCGTTTTTTTCGGGAACGTTCTCGCTCGTCGGAAGCAGCATGCGGCTTTTGATGTGCATCAGCGTCGCCGCCATCACGAAGAAATCGCCGGCGACGTCGAGGTCGAGCCGCTCGTTCCCGTGCAGGATTTCGAGATACTGGCGCGTGACGGACTCGATGGGAATGTCGCAGACGTCGATCTCGTTTTTTCGAATCAGGAAAAGCAGCAGGTCGAGCGGGCCTTCGAAGCGGGAAAGGCGCACGACGGGCGCTTCGTCCTCGAAAAGCCCGTCGCGGATTTCGGCCTCCCGCGGGAACGCGCTTTCCTGTGTTTTTCCCGCGTCCATTTCAGAACATGAGCAGCGTCGCGCCGACGCGGAAGCTGAAGTCGCTCTCGTCGCCGGCGTCCTGCCGGTAGCGCACGGAATACTCGATTTCCCAGCTGTTCCCGAGGCGCTGGCGCACGCCGTAAGTCTGGTCCGTCATCAGGTTTTTCCGGTCGTCGTAGCGCAGCTCGAAGAAGGCGGACCAGAAGGAATTGAGGCGGAAGTCGAACGTCGTCCAAATTTGGCGCGTGTGGGATTCGCCGTAGGCGGACGAATAGGGATTTTTGTAAAGATGGTCCGTGCCGAGCGTGAACGCCCAGACGTCGCCGTCCGTCAGCGTCGTGCTCGTGGAAAGGGAATTTGTTTTGAAGTCGTAGACGTCCAGGCGGTGCGCGAGATTGAAGCTCAGCCACGGCGCGGGCGTGAGGCGGAAATCGATGAAGTTGTCGGAGAGCGTCCGCGTGTCGTCCGGGCGATAGGTTTTGCGGAAATCCTGATAAATGTTGAACTCGATGAGGTCGCGGGAACCGTAGTCGGACGCGCGCGTCTGGAACAGGTTTTCGAAGCCGACGCGGAACACGTGCTCGTCGTAAAGCTCGTCGACGGCGCGGTTTTCCGCGAGGTCGATGATGTTAGGCCGGGAAAGATAAATTTCCCGATCGATAGCGGGAATGTGGCGCGCGCCGACGGTCGGGTTCGGAATGTAGCGGTACTGCAGCACGGGGCGGAAGACGTGGCGCAGCCCGTCGATGTTCCACGTCTCGTTCCGGTAGCCGTTCGTTCCCGTGAAAATCAGGTCGAAATCAAAGCCGATCTGCCCGAGCGTGCGCGTGTAGGAAGAGCCGTCCGCCTCGTCCAGCGTTTCGCCGTAGCAGGTCGTCATCACGCCGAGCACGGGCGTGAACGCGGCGAAATCGCCGAATTTTATCGGCGCCGTCCAGCCGATGTAGACGTTCGCGCGGGAACTCTCCATCGCGTCCCCGTCGTTCACGCGGAAGCGGTTGCGGACGAAGTTGAACTGGTCGGAAGTCTCTTCCCGCAGCAAGGCGTAGGACGCGTTGAAATGCTGGTAAATGCCGGTTTTTCCGAGCTCGGTCGGCTGCAGGTCGAAACGCAGCTCCGGCAGCCGCTGCTGCACGTTCTGATAGTCGTTCGGGTGAAAGCGCGCGAACGCGGACGCGTAAAAATAATCGTTCGGCAGCACCGCCTCGAGATACGTGTCCGGATTCTGGTTTTCGTCGTAAATGTCCGGACGGAAATCGCGCTCCGCCTCGGAATCGCTCCAGCGGTGCACGGACGCGGAAAGCTCGAAATCCGCCAGCTCCTGCTTGTGAAACCAGTCGATGAAGCCGCGCCGGCCGCCGATGTCGTTCCCGAAAATGTCGTCTTCGCGCGTTCCCGTGTCGTTGATGTAGCCGGAACGCAAATGTCCGCGCATTTTCAGCGGGAACGCGGAGTCCCGCGTGTCGTAAGCGGCCGCGGGCCCGGCGAGCACGCCGGAGCGCTCGTAAAAGTCGAACATGATGCCCGGCTCGACCGCATCCCAAAGCGTGACGTAAACCTCCGAGCGCAAAAATTCCCCCGCGCTCCCGTTCCCGCCCAAATCCAGCCAGACGCGCACGGGCGGGCGGTCGAAGCGCATCACCGAAAGCGGCGGCAGCGGCAGCACGGGAACGCCCGCGACGCGGAACACCGACGAGCCCAAGTGGAAATAATCCTCCTCCGCGTCATACGCCAGGCGCGACGTCGAAAAGGAAATCGACGACCAGTGCGGCTCGCCGAGGTAAAACGACGCGTCGGAAACTTCCGCGAGTTCCCGCGCGGCGGAAACCTTCGCTCCTTCGAAAAACGCGAACTGCCGCCCGCCGCGCACCGTCCGCGCGACGAGGCGCTGCTCCGCGCCGTCGTAAAACGCCGTGCGCAACACGAAACGCGAGTTCCGGAAATCCAGCTCCGCCGGCGTCGGGATTTCCGCCGTCTGCGTCCGCGTGTCGTAAACCATCGCCTCCGTGTGCAGGCGAATCGCTCCCGCCGTCACGTTGACGCCGCCGCTGAGATGCTGCATGCCGTCGGCTGCGGAAAAGCGCATCGTTCCCGCGTCGATCACCGTGTCCGTTCCCGTGAACGGCACGGCGTCCGCGTCGGAGCCGTCCGCGAAGGACAGCTGCGCGGCGCAGACGAAGAACAAAAGCGTCTGCGAAGATTTTTTCAAAAGCTGCGGGCGGATTTTCTGCACGTTTTTTCTCTTTCCGGCGATGAGGATGCGGTTTCGGAGAATCCTAACGATTTGCCGCTCCCGCGAAACAAAAAAATGCGTTCCCGCGCGCGCTCAGAGCGTTCCCGCGCGCGCGGCGGCGGCGATTTTCGCGATGAGCGACGTCGTCGAAAATCCCGGCAGGAACGGCAGAAAGCGGATTTCCGTTCCCGCATCGAGCAGCGCGGCGCGTTCGGATGCGTCGAGCGTTTCGAGCGTATAGTCGCCCGCCTTCGCGTAGACGTCCGGCGCGAGCGCGCGGATTTCCGCGTCGAGCCGCGGCGTGCGGAAGAGGAAAATGCCGGCAACGCATTCGAGCGCGGCGAGCGTGAACGCGCGCTCGTCGTCGCCCTGCACGGGGCGCGTCGGGCCTTTGAGCGCGCGCACGCTTTCCGCGGCGTTGAGCCCGATCCAAAGCTCGTCGCCGAGCTTCGCCGCTTCCTGCAGATAACTGACGTGCCCGCAATGCAGCAGATCGAAGCAGCCGTTCGTGAGCACGAGTTTTTTTCCCTGCGCTTTGAGCGCGGCGCGCCGTTCGACGGCGGAGGCGAGCGACGGGAACAGCTTCGGGTTGTTTTTCAGAGGATTCGGGTTCATCGTTTCCGTTATTCAATCACGCCGCGCCGCGCATGAGAATGAAAAAAGCGCGTTCCCGCGCCGAATGCGGCGGGAACGCGCCTTTTCGTTTTTCCCCTTACGGGAACGGCGGAAGCGCGCCGAGCGCTTTTTTCTTCAGCCGCGCTTTCTGCGGCGGCGGGAAGACGCGGCGAAAGCGAGCGCGAGCGCTCCCGCGAACAGCCCGAACGCCGAGGGCTCGGGAACGGCGGGAATCGGTTCGCTCAGCGCCCAACCCAGATCCTGGAAAACCGCGAGGTCGAGCAGCGAATATTCCCGCG
>DVOG01000099.1 GCA_018713755.1 Candidatus Spyradosoma merdigallinarum
CGCCGAAGCGGTCGTCGCGCGGACCGTCGGGACGCTTCCACGCTTTCGGCTTTTTCCCGTCCGGGCGCTTGCCGTCGAATTTCGGCTTTTTCCCGTCCGGGCGACGGAATTCCGGGCGCGGGAGCGCTTCCTTCGCGGAAACTTTTTCCTCCGGCGTCATGTCCTGAATCGCGGCGATGCGCTTCGCGAGATCGTCGAGCTGCGCGTCGTCGAGCGAAAGCAGCATGCGCTGCACGAACGCTTCGCGCATTTCCGGACAAATCCGCGGGCGGACGGTGCGCATCGGCGCGTTTTCGGGCGCCGCGGGAGCGGCGGGCGGTTCCTGGGGGCCTTCCGCGAACGCGAAAACGGACGCGGCGAGGCATGCGAGTATGGCTGTGATTTTAGTTTTCATAGTAGACAAAAAGTTCGGCGGTTTCCGCGGAGTTCTCGTCGAGCACCGTCAGCAAGCGCGATGCGGCGAAAAGCTCGTCGAGAGTAAAATCGTCGTCCGCCGCGGCGAGCTGCGCGAGTTCCGGATCGGCGGCGAGCACGTTTTCGACGCGTTCGCTGAGCGATTCCCTCGGCAAGGAAAAAAGACCGACGCCGACGGCGATCGCGGCGGCGGCGGCTCCCACGGCGAAACCGCGCGCGCTTCGGAAAAACCGCGCGGCGCGCGGGAACGCCGCCGTGTTGTTTTTCGCCTTTTCTTCCGCGGCGATCGCCGCCATCACGCGGGAAGCGAAATCCGGCGACGGGAGCGCGGGCATTTCCGCGAGGCGCTCCTCCGCGATTTCCTCGGCGAGCGCTTCGAAAACCCTGCGGGAAAAATCCGCGCGCGGCTCGACCGGCATTTTCGCCGCGAGCGCGTCAATGCGGAATTCTCCGTCGACTGGAATTTCTTTTTTCATGGATTTGAACTGTAAAACCGCTCACAGCGGAAAAAGTTTCACGGGAACGGCGAAAAAATTCATTTTTCGAGAAAATCCGCGAGTTTTTCGCGCAGTTCCCGCCGCGCGCGAAAAATCCACGTCTTCACGGTCTGCAGGCTCGCGCCCATCGCGACGGCGATTTCCTCGTAGGAAAATTCCTGTTGACGCAGCAGCAAAATCGCCGTGCGGTGGTTCTCCGGCAGCGACTTCACGGCGACGGCGAAGGCGGCCTCGAGGTCGCGCAGCCTCAGCGCGTCGTCCTCTTCGGAAACGGCGCGCAGCTCGGCGGGATCGGTCGCGTCCGCCGGACGAAGAGATTCTTTGCGGAAATTGCTGATCAGCACGGAGCGGGCGACGAGGAAAAGCCAGCTCGAAAATTTCGCCTTCGCCTCATACGTTCCCGCGGCGCGGTAAATTTTGACGAACGTCGTCTGCGCCAAGTCTTCCGCCGTATGCACGGAATTGACGGAGCGGCAGAAAAAGTTGATGAGCGGCTTCTGCCATTTTTCGACGAGCGGGCGCATCGCCCGAGCATCGCCGGCGGCGACGCGCAGCATCAGCCGCGCGTCTTCGTCCTCTGTCCGCGGGAACGGCGTTCCCGCGGACGCGTTTTGGGGCAATTCGCTCATCGCTTTTCCAACAGCATGCAAAAACGCGCGGCGGACGCAAATGTTTCATCGGCAACGAAAAAAAAGCGCGTTCCCGCCGAAACCGCTTTTTCCGTTTGCGGGATCGCGCGCCGACGGATTACGCTTTGCTTTTTCTTTTCGAATTGAATTTCCCGTTCCCGAAAAAAAATGACTGAAGCGCAAATCGACGACGCGAAGGCGCGTCTGGAAAAATTTCTTTCGCGGCGGCCTCAAGTCGACGCCTCCGCCTACGTCGCGCATGGAGCGACGCTGCTCGGCGCGGTGAAAATCGGCGCGCGCGCCAACATCTGGCCCGGCGCGATTCTGCGCGCGGACATCGAAGAAATCGTCATCGGCGAAGGCTCGAGCATCCAGGACGGCGTCTGCATCCATTTGGCGGACGATTTGCCGACCGTCGTCGGCGCGTTCGTCACGGTCGGGCATCGCGCCGTGCTGCACGGATGCAGAATCGGCGACGGCTGCCTCATCGGGATGAATTCGACGGTGCTCGACGGGGCGGAAATCGGCGAGCGCAGCATCGTCGCGGCGGGAGCGGTCGTTCCGCCGCGCATGAGAGTTCCCGCGGGATCGATGGTCGTCGGCTGCCCGGCGAAAATCAAGAAAACGCTTTCGGAAGAAGAGCAGGCGGCGCTGCGCCTTTGGGCGGAAAAATATCTCGTCGTTTCCGCGGCGCACAAAGCGAAATTCGGCGGGCAGACGTTCTGATTTCTTTTTCGCCCGATGAAAAAAGAGGCCGCGCCGAAAGAAAACGCGTTCGTCAGCCTGCTGGCGAACATCGTCGTTCCCGCGCTGATTCTGACGAAAGGCGCGAAGCTCTGCGCGCGGCTTTTCGGCGCGGAGCCGTCGGCGGCGCTCGTCCTCGTCGTCGCGCTCGCGTTTCCGACCGGCTATTTCGTCCTGGATTATCTGCGCCGCCGCGAGCTGAACTGGATTTCCGCGGTCGGTTTCGCGGGAACGCTGCTCACGGGCGGCATCGGGCTGTTTCGGCTTTCGCCGTTCTGGGTCGCCGTCAAAGAAGCGTCGATTCCGCTCTTCATCGCAGCGGTGATGATTTTTTCGCGCAAGCTCATCCGCACGTTTCTTTTCAACGAAACGGTGTTCGACGTTCCCGCGATCGAAGCGGCGGCGGCGGCGCGCGGGAACGCCGACGAAATCGCCGCGACGCTGAAGCGCTGTTCCCGCGTGCTCACCGCGTCTTTCCTGCTGAGCGCGGCGCTGAACTTCGCGCTCGCGCGCGTCATCGTCAAAACCGATCCGGAGCTGGACAGCGCGGCGTTCAACGAAGAAATCGGCGAAATGATGGCGCTCTCGTGGCCGGTCATCACGCTGCCGTGCCTGATTTTCATCTTCGCCGCGCTGCTGATTCTGCTGAAAGGGCTGGAAAAAGCTTCCGGCATGAAGGCCGAAGATCTTTTCCGGAAAAAGTGAAAGCGAGAAATTGCGCTTTGACCTTGGCCCGCCGCTTCTTAATCTGAATTCTTTTCCTTTTTTTCAGAAAGACGAAAAAACATGAAAGCTTACATTCTGATGGGTTCCGAATCCGACATGCCGCACGCGGAAAAAATCGCGCGCGGCCTCGAAGCAGAAGGCGTCGCGTTCGAGTATTTCGTGCGCAGCGCGCATAAAGATCCCGTGGGCGTCTTCAATTTCGTGAAAGCGCGCGACGGGGAATCCGACGTGCTCTTCATCACGATCGCGGGCCGCTCCAACGCGCTCTCCGGCGTCGTCGCCGCCAACACGAACAAGCCCGTGCTGGCCTGCCCGCCGTTCAAGGACAAGCTCGACTTTCTCGTGAACATCAATTCGACGCTGCAGATGCCCTCGAAAACGCCGGTGCTCACCGTGCTCGACCCGGGCAATTGCGCGCTCGCCGCGGCGAGAATCCTCAAGCGCTGACGCAGCGCGGAGCGCGTTCCCGCGGCGCGGCTCAGCCGAGAAGCGGGAGCGCGAGCTTCGTCAGAAAATAGCCGCCGACGAGCAGCCAGACGTAGAGCGCCGCGGCGAGGAAAAACGGCTTCGAGCCGGCTTTCCTGAATTTGTCGACGCTCGTTTCCGCGCCGAGCGCCGTCATCGCCATCGTCAGCAGGAACGTGTCGAGATATTCGATCGCGCCGTTGAACGGAATGTCGCGCACCGTTTCCGCGCTGCTCGCCGCCTGCAGCAGAGAGTTGACTCCGATGATCGCGATGAAGCCGAACGCGAACCACGGAATCGCGATTTTCCGCTTCGGCGCGTTCCCGGCCGCGCCCTCCGCGGGAACGGCCTTTCTTCCCGCGGAACGCGCGAGCGCGAAGCTCATGACGACGAGCACGGGCGCGAGCATCATCACGCGAATCATCTTCGTGATCGTCGCCGTTCCCGCGATGCCGAAAGCCCCGCTCGGATCCATCGCGTTGCCCGCCCCCGCGACGTGCGCGACTTCGTGCAGCGTCGCTCCCGTGTAAATCGCGACGCCCGCGTTCCCGAGCCCGTCCAGCAGCCCCGCGCGATAAAGCACGGGATAAAGGAACATCGAAATCGTGCCGAAAATCACGACCGTGGAAACGGCGATCGCCGTCTTGTAGCTTTCGCCGCGCACGACGGGCTCCGCGCCGAGCACCGCCGCCGCGCCGCAGATCGAACTGCCCGTCGCCGTCAGCAGCGACGTGTCCTTGTCGAGCTTCATCAGCCGTCCGAAAAGCACGCCCAGCAGCAGCGTTCCCGCCACGACGACGACGTCGACGGCGACGGCGGGAACGCCGACCGCGGCGACGTCCGCCAGCGTCAGGCGAAACCCGTAAAGCACGATGCCCGCGCGCAAAATCTGCTTGGAGCAATAGCGGATGCCCGGCGTCCACGCCTCGGGAAGGCGGTTGCGCAGGCTGTTCGCGTAAAACATGCCGAGGATGATGCCGACGATCAGCGGGCTGAACGAAAGGCTTTTCACGAAAGGAATTTCCGCGATGTAAAAAGCCGAGCAGGAGAACAGCGCGATGAGCAGAACTCCGTGCAGGGCGTTCCCGCCTTTCTCCCCGAAGGCGACGCGGGCGCGGGCTTTCGCGCGGCGAAACATGCGGCGTTTTTTGCGTGAACTCATTTTTGTCCGATGCGATGTTGAAAAGCGCGCAGAATAACCGTCCGCGCGCCGTTTTTCAACCGGCGAAAAATCCGCGTTCCCGCGCGGGAAAAATTGTTTGCGGAAACGCGCCGGCTTCTGTTTCATTTTCTTTCCGCTCCCGTCTCGCGGTGAGACGCGGAGGCGGAAAACAACCCGAGAAACCAAAACACACGATGAAAGACGACAAATCCGAAAACATCACGCGCGTGGTTCGTGTTTCCCGCATCTTCGGGCTCACGCCCGTTTCCGTCGTCGTCCACACGGAGGACGGCCGCCGCGAAAAAATCCGCGTTCCCGACTGGGAGCACATCAACGCCGACACCGGCGGACTCACCGAGTCCGGCTGGAAATTCATCGAAGCCGAAATCGCGAAGATTTTCGGGAACTTCGAATGGGCGACGCCGCGCTGCGCCCGCTGAGCCCTCGCCGAAAACCGCATGGAAAAGCCGCCCGCGTTCCCGCCGATAGACTACGCCGCCGAGCTGAATGAAGACCAACTCGCGGCGGTGACGTCGCGTTCCCGCAACGCGCTCGTGCTGGCGGGCGCCGGCTCGGGAAAAACGCGCACGCTCACGTACCGCGTCGCGTGGCTGCTCGAACAAGGCATTCCGCCGTGGCGCATTCTTTTGCTGACGTTCACGAACAAGGCGGCGGACGAAATGCTCGAGCGCATCGAAGACCTCACCGGCGTGCCGCGCTCCCAGTTCTGGGGAGGCACGTTCCACAGCGTCGGCCAGCGCATCCTGCGCTCGAACGCCGCGGCCGCGGGAATCCGTCCGGACTTCACGATTCTCGACGCCGACGACGCCGATTCGCTTTTTGGGAACGTCTGCAAGCAAATCGCTCCCGCTTTCATCAAAAGCAAAAACGCGCCGACGCCGCGCGTGATTTTCGACGCGGTGAGCTTCGCGCGCAACACGCGGCTGCCGCTCGTCGACATCGTGCGGGAACGTTTCGCCTGGGCGCCCGGCGCCGAAGAGAACATCCCGAAAATCGTCGAAGAGTACACCGCCGCGAAACGCGAGCAGAACGCCTGCGACTACGACGATTTGCTTGAACTGTTTCTCCGTCTGCTCCGCGACGACGCTCCCGCGCGGGAACGCTACCGCAGCCGCTTCCGGCACATCCTCATCGACGAATTCCAGGATACGAACACGCTCCAGTCCGAAATCATCCGCCTGCTCGCCGGCGATTCCACGCACGTCATGGCCGTCGGCGACGACGCACAGTGCATCTACACGTGGCGCGGCGCCAACTACAAAAACATCGTCGATTTTCCGGAAACGTTCCCGGAAACGCAGGTGCACAAGATCGAAATCAACTACCGCTCGACGCCGGAAATCCTCGACTTTTCCAATTCGATTCTGAACGCGCGCACGGAGGAAGCCGGCTTTTCAAAGCACCTGCGCGCCACGCGGGAAAGCGGGCCCAAGCCGCTGCTGCTCCCGCAGATCGACGCGTTCGCGCAGGCGCGCGCCGTCGTCGCGAAAATCCGCACGCTCGTCGAAGACGACGGCTACGCGCTCTCGGACATCATCGTGCTCTACCGCGCGCATTTTCAGGCGAAGGAGCTTCAGCTCGAGCTGACGAATCTTTCCGTTCCCTTCGTCATCACCAGCGGCGTGCAGTTTTTCCAGCAGGCGCACGTGCGGGATTTCGTCGCGCAGCTCCGCTTCGTCCAAAACAACAGCGACGTCGTCGCGTTCACGCGCATCCTCAGCCTCATCGACAAAATCGGACCGCGCACCGCGGAACGCACGCTGATCGAGGCGCGGAAAACCGCCGCCGCCGAAAACATGCCGCTGCTCTCCGCCCTGCTCGCCGCTCCCGTGCTGAAAAAAATTCCGCAGCCCGCGCGCGACGATTACCAGGATCTGATTCTGACGCTGCAGAACATGGCCGAGGCGCTCGGCGGAACGGAAATCTCCGCCGGAGAGGACATCCGCAAGAAAAACCTCGACGAAAAACCCGCTCCGGAAAACCCGCACGGCGAACTTTTCGAGTTCTTCGCCGGCGCTCCCGCGGGAACACAAAAAGGCGCGCCGGAAGAAAG
>DVOG01000100.1 GCA_018713755.1 Candidatus Spyradosoma merdigallinarum
AACATACCCCTATACCCTATATTCAAATCCGCAAGCCCATGAATCCGCAGAACAGAACGAGCCGCGTGCGCTGCCGAACGGAAGACACGAAGAAAAAACTCATCGCCCGGCTCCGCCGCATCGAGGGGCAAACGCGCGCGCTGCAGCAGATGATCGCGGAGGATCGCGCCTGCATCGACATTCTCCGCCTTGTCTCCTCCGTTTCGGGCGCGCTCCGCGGCGTCTGGACGGAAGTGCTGAACGACCACCTCCGCGGCTGCATCCGCGATTCGCTCGAACACAAGGATACGAGCCTGCTCGACGAACTCGCGGATCTTCTGAAAAAAGCGCGCTGAAACGCGCGCCGACGCCCGTTCCCGCGATGCGCATCCGCCGAAAAATTTCCATGAAAAAAGCCGCCTCCTGCCTCTCGCTCGCCGCGCTTGCGGCGTTGGCAGCATCCTGCGCCAGCTACGAAGCCGCGCCGATCGATCTTCCCGCCGAAACGGCCGCCTGGCGGGAACGCTCCGCCGCCGCCGCGGGAACGCGCGCCGCGCTTTCGTTCGCCGACGCGAAGACGATCGGCCTGATTCTGAGCCCGGAGCTGAACCGCGCCCGCGCGCAGCTCGCGAAAAGCCGCGACGTCGAGAAAGAATCCGGCTGGTGGGAAGACCCGTCGCTTTCCCTTTCTGTCAAGCGCGTGCTCAACACGGGCGCGCAGCCGTGGGCGTATTCGCCGGGCTTCGCGCTGACCGTTCCCGTGACGGGACTGCCCGCGCTCGCCGAAGAAGCCGCCGCCCATTACGCCGAGGCGGATTTCTGGACGCTCGCGCAGGCGGAAACGGATTTTTCCGCGGCTCTCGCGGAAACGTGGACGGATTACGCCGTCGCCGAAAAAAAGCGCGAAATCATCGACGCCTATCTCAAAAAGCTGCTCGAAGAAAAGACGCGGCTTGAAAAGCTCTGCGCGGCGGGAGAAGTCTCCGCGGCGGAGCTTCAAAAGGAAAACGACCGCTTCAACGCGACGGCAGGCGAAAAGCGCGACGTCGAAATGACGCTCGCCGCACTGCGCGCCGAAATCGCGCAGAAAATCGGCCTCGCGCCGGAAACCGCCGCCGCGCTGAAATTTTCGGCGGATCTCCCGCGGGATGTTCCCGCGCCGGTCCCGTCGCCGACGGCGGAACAGCTCGCCGCACTGCCGAAGATCCGCGCGAGCCTCGCCGCCTACGACGCGAGCGAAACGGCGCTGAAAACGGAAATTCGCCGGCAGTATCCGGAGCTGTCGCTGAGCCCGAGCTACGAAGTCGACGGGAACGACGAATTCGCGGATTCGCTCACGCTCGGCGTCGGTTTCTCGCTCCCGCTCTGGAACCGCAACCGGCTCGGCGTCGCCTCGGCGAAAGGCGACCGCGAAATCGCGCGCACCGAGACGCTTCTGCTGTGGCAAGATCAGTTCCACGCTCTGCGCCGCCTCGAGCGAGAACAGGAAATCGCGCAAACGCACTGCCGCGCGCAGGCGGAACGTTCCCGCGGCTTCGCGGAACGCACGAAGAAAATTTACGCCGAAATCGACGCCGGCGAAACTTCGCCCGCCGCCCTTTCCGAAGCCGCACAGCAGAATTTTTCCGCTGCGCTCGACTACTGGAACGCGCTCGGCGATTACCTTAAAGCCCGCATCCGCATCCTCGCGATGACCGTCGAAAGCGCGCCGCCGGAAACCGCCGCCGCGCGGGAACGCTGAGATTTTCCGCAAAAAAAAAAAAGAAACACGACCTTACGCCGCCGTCATGAAACCGTTTTTTTCCCTTCTTTTCAAAAGCGCCCTTCCCGCCGCGGGAACGCTCTTCGCCGCCGCGCTCGCCTGCCGCGCCGCGGAAGAGGCGACTCAGGCGCACGCCGAAGAAACCGGCATCCCCGTGAAAATTTCCGAGCGCGCGCGGCTCGCCGTCGCCATGCGCTTCGAAAAAGTCGTCTCGCGGCCGACGGAGGCGCTGCGTGTTTACTACGGCGTCATGACCGTTCCCGCGGGAGCGGAAAAAACCGCGGCGCTTCCCGCAGCCGGACGCGTCCGCTTTTTCGTCGCGCCCGGGCAGAAATTCGAAGCGGGAACGCCGCTGTTTTCGCTTCTTTCGCCGGACCTCGTCGCCATGCGCAGCGACGTGCTTTCGGCAGAGGCGGAGCTTTCCCGCGCGGAAACGAACCTCGCGACGCTGGAAAAGCGCCTCGCGCGGCTTGAGGAAATCGGCACGAAAAACAGCGCGCTCGAAAGCGAGGCGGCCTTCCTGAAAGCGGACGTTCCCGTGCTGAAAGCCGCCGTCGAGCGCGCGCGGGCGCAATGGGAAACGGCGACGGCGGGCGCGCGCTTCGAAAACGGAGAGCTGGTCGTTCCCGCGCCGGAAGGCGGCAGAGTGCAGGCGCTCGGCGTCAGCGAAGGCGCCTGGGGCGAACGCGGCGCGGGCGCGCTCACGTTCGTCGCCGACGCGCCGCTGGAATTCAAGGGAACGGCGTTCGGGAACGACGATTTTTCCGACGCGGAAGCGCGGCTCGCGATCGAAGTCGGCGACGAGACGCGCCGCCTCGCGGGGACGCTGCGCGCCGCGGCGCAGGTCGACGAAGCCACGCAGTCGCGCGTGATTTATTTCGCTCCGGAAAAAACGGAGCTTTCCGTCTATCCCGGACAAATCGCGCGGCTCGAAGTGTTCCCGCGCGGCGCGGCGGGCGGCGCGTTCGTTTCCGTGCCCTCGAGCGCCGTCATCAAAGTCGGGACGGACGACGTCGTCTTCGTCCGCGACCCGCA
>DVOG01000101.1 GCA_018713755.1 Candidatus Spyradosoma merdigallinarum
TCGATCCCGCGGAAATACTTCACCGGGCGCAGGCAGACAAACAGATCCAGCGTTTGCCGCAGCGCCACGTTCAGCGAGCGGACGCCCTTGCCGACGGGCGTCGTCAGCGGCCCTTTGATGCCGACGAGAAATTCGCGGAACGCCGCCGTCGTTTCCTCCGGCAGCCATGTGCCGCTTTGCCGGAACGCGGTTTCCCCGGCGAAAACTTCGCGCCAGGCGATCTTCCGCGTTCCCGCGTAGGTCTTTTCGACCGCGGCGTCCAGCGCGCGCGAGGCCGCGGCCCAAATGTCGGGACCGCTCCCGTCGCCGCGGATGAACGGAATGATCGGGTGCGCGGGAACGCTCAGCGAGCCGTCCGCCTTCACGGAAATTTTCTCGGGATTCATCATGATTTCTTTCAAAACAGGAATGGGAAAAATCGCGGCATGTTAAACTTTCCGCCGGAAACGGCAACGCCGATTTCTTTCCGGCGGCGGGAGCGCGCGGGCGTTTCAGAGCTTGTTGGCGGCGCGGTCGGCGGGCGTCAGTTCCGGGCGCACGGCTACGGAATCGTAGATTTCTCCGGACTTTCCGGGATAATCCAGCGTGCAGTGCAGCCCGCGGGATTCGTGGCGCTGCAGGGCGCAAAGGATGATGATTTCCGCGACCTGGACGAGGTTGCGCAGCTCGAGCAGCTTCGCCTCGACTTTGAAGTTCCAGTAGTACTCGTTGATTTCCGCCTTGAGCATGCGCACGCGGGCGAGGGCGCGGTGGAGGCGCTTCGTCGTGCGCACGATGCCGACGTAGTCCCACATCGCGCGGCGCAGCTCGTCCCAGTTGTGCGAAAGCACGACGCGTTCGTCGGAATCCTGCACGTTCCCGTCCTGCCACGCGGGAACGTCCGTTTCGGGAACGGGATTTTTCTTCAGGAAGTCGACGACGGCGGCGGCGCCGTTGTGCGCGAGCACGACGGCCTCGAGCAGCGAGTTGGAGGCGAGGCGGTTCGCGCCGTGCAGCCCGGTGCCGGCGGTTTCGCCGCAGGCGTAGAGTCCGCGGACGCTCGTCGCCGCGTTCATGTCGGTTTTCACGCCGCCGCAAAGATAGTGCGCGGCGGGAACGACGGGGATTTTCTCCTTCGCCATGTCGATGCCGTGCGCGAGGCAGGTGTCGTAAATGTGCGGGAAGCGTTCCCGCAAGTAGTCCGCCGGCTTGTGCGTGATGTCGAGCCAGACGTGCGGCGCGCCGGATTTTTTCATTTCCGCGTCGATGGCGCGGGCGACGACGTCGCGCGGGGCGAGGTCTCCGCGTTCGTCGTAATCCTTCATGAAGGCGCGGCCGCTGATGTCGCGCAGAATCGCGCCTTCGCCGCGCACGCTCTCGGAGATGAGTTCCCGCGATCCGTCCGGCGCGTACATCGCCGTCGGGTGGAACTGCACGAATTCCATGTTGCGGACGACCGCTCCCGCGCGGTAGGCCATGGCGACGCCGTCGCCCGTGGCGATGTCGGGATTCGTCGTGTACTGGTAGACTTGCCCGATGCCGCCGGCGGCGAGCACGACCGCTCCCGCGCGGAACGTCTGCACTTTTCCCGACGCGACGTCGAGCACGTAGGCGCCGAGCACGCGGTTGGCGGGATCGCTCGCGGAAATCTTCGAATCCTTCAGACGCGCCGTCGTGATGAGGTCGATCGCCATGTGGTATTCGAAGAAGGAAATGTTCGGATTTTTCGCGGCGACGGCGAGCAGCGCGTCTTCGATCGCCTTGCCCGTCAGATCGCGCGCGTGAAGGATGCGCCGGTGCGAGTGGCCGCCTTCCCGCGTCAGGTCGTAGTCGCCGTCGGCGCCTTTCGAGAAATCGACGCCGATTTCGATCAGCTCGCGGATGCGCGCGGGAGCGGCTTCGACGATGGCGCGCGTGACGGCCTCGTCGCAGAGCCCGTCGCCGGCGACGAGCGTGTCGCGCACGTGCGCCTCGAAGTCGTCCGCCCGGTCGAACACGCAGGCGATGCCGCCTTGCGCGTGATTCGTGTTAGACTCCGCCGAGGCCTTTTTCGTGACGACTGCCACGCGCAGTCCTTGCGCGGCGGTTTTAATCGCGAAGCTCAGCCCCGCGATGCCGCTGCCGATGACGATCAGATCAAAATTCATTGCGTTAGCGTTCCGTTGACGAGAGATTAAACCACGCCGGCGCGGAAAATTCAACGCGAAGCGTTCCCGCGCAAAAACCTTGCTCCGCCCCGCGCCGAAGGCCAAAATGAAAAAATCATGACGCAAAAAAAGAAAATCCGTTCCGTTCTTGCCCGCGCCGCGGCGCTCGCGCTCGCCGCGCTTTTCGCCGCCGTTCCCGCCGTCGCCGCGCCCGGGAACATCGTCTTTCTCGGCGATTCGATCACGCAGGGCGGCCGCTATCTCGCCGGACCCGTGCCGAGCTACCGCTACCAGCTTTTCAAAAACTTCGTCGACAACGGCGCGGATTTTTCCCCGATGGGCACGACGCGCGGCGCCGCCGGCGGCGCGAACGTCGCGGCGCTCACGCCGCCTTACCGCGGAAAATTTTTCGAAAATGTCTCGGAGTCGGCGGCAAGCGCGCGTTCCTACCAGTTTTCCGGGCACGCGGGAGAAAAGCGCTTCCGCTCCGATCCCGGCACGGCGCTTCCGCCGGAAAACCGCGGTCCCGTCACGCTCAAGCTCGGCTTGCCCAATCCTTTCGTCGAAGACGCCGCGGCGCGGGAAAATTCGTTTTACGACGGCGTCGTTCTGAAAAAATACGCCGGCGACACCTACGCGTCGCTTTACGGGAACGAGAAAGCCGACACGCTCTGCGTGCTCATCGGCATCAACGACTTGTTCGACGCGCGCGAAACCGACGCGGAAATCGTCGCGCACATCCGCGGCATCGTCGAAGCGTTTCAGGCGCACAATCCCGCCGTGCGCGTCCACGTCTTCGAAACGCTCCCGACCGGCGCCTTCAACGGCACGGGAACGCACGGCAAAAACAACCGCGCCTCCTTCAACCGCCTTCTGCGCGAAACGGCGAAAAGCTGGAGCCGCGGGCGTTCCCGCGTGTCCTGCGAAGACGTCTCCGCCGGCTTCTGCGCGGAAGACGGCTCGATGGTCGACACCGCGCGCGGCGCGCATCCGAACGCGCAGGGCGAACTCGTCGTCGCCGGCAACATTGCCCGCGCGCTCGGCGTCGGGCAGCGCACGGCCGGGCTTCCGCGCCGCGCCGCCGAAGCCTTGCCGAAAAAATTTTTCCGCGTTCCCGCCGTCGGGCGCGCGGGGCCGCGCACGCTCGCGGTGCGCGTGAAAACGAGCGGGACGGGCGGCGCGGACGCCTTGCTCCGCATCGTCTGCGGGAACGGCGGAAACGCCGTCGGGGAACTCCTCGTCGGCGAAAAAGGCGTTTATTGGGAACGCGAGGAAAATCTGCTCTACGGCGTCAAGCCGGACATGGCGGGGAAAAATCTTTTCGCGGGCGAGGGCGGCGAATGGATTCGCGTCGTCTGGAAGCCCGACGGCGAGACGCGCGGCGGCTTCTACGTCTGGCTCGGATCGCAGCTCGTCGGCGAAGCGCTCGCGGGCGAAAGCGCCGCGCAGCCCGAAGCGCCGTTTCTCGTTTCTCCTTCCGGAAAATCAGGCGTTCCCGCCGGCGGCGCGACGGTTCTCGACGTCCGTTTCGACGACGCGAAAGCGTGGGCGCCGGAAAACGAACGCGGCGCGCGCTGAGCCGCCGGCCGCCGCGTTCCCGCGCGGCTCAAAGCGCGGCCTTGAGCGCGTCGGTCTTGTCGGTCCGTTCCCAGGGCAGATCCGGCTTCGTGAAATGCCCGTAGTTGACCGTGCGCGCGTAAATCGGGCGCAGCAGGTTCAGCTGCCGCACGATGTCCGCCGGCTTGAACGAAAAGACTTTCTTCACGGCCGCGGCGATTTTTTCGTCGGCGACCGTTCCCGTGCCGAACGCGTCGACGAAGACGCTCGTCGGCTCCGGCTCTCCGATCGCGTAGGCGACCTGCAGTTCGCAGCGCTTCGCCAGCCCCGCCGCGACGACGTTTTTCGCCGCCCAGCGGCAAAGGTAGGCGCCGGATCGGTCGACTTTCGACGGGTCTTTCCCGGAAAACGCGCCGCCGCCGTGCCGCCCGGCGCCGCCGTAGGTGTCGACGATGATTTTCCGCCCCGTGAGCCCCGCGTCGCCGTTGGGCCCGCCGATGACGAATTTCCCCGTCGGGTTGATGAAGAACTTCGTCCGCTCGGAGAAATACGCGGCGGGAACGACGGAGCGGATCAGCGCCTCGCCGAACGCGGCGATTTCGTCGCGGGAAACGCCTTCCGCGTGCTGCGTGGAAAGCACGACGTTTTCGACGCCGGCGGGAACGCCGTTTTCATAGCGCACGGCGACCTGCGACTTGCAGTCGGGGCGCAGCCAGCGCGCTTCCGGCGCGGCGGGATTCTTGCGCACGGCTTCGAGCGCGCGCAGAATGCGGTGCGCGAACATCACGGGCGCGGGCATCAGCTCCGGCGTCTCGTCCGTCGCGTAGCCGAACATGATGCCCTGGTCGCC
>DVOG01000102.1 GCA_018713755.1 Candidatus Spyradosoma merdigallinarum
ATGAGTGGATTTAAAAGAGCAATCCTGTTGTCCGTTTACCCAGAGTATGTAGAAAAAATTATTTCGGGAGAAAAACGATTTGAATTTCGTAAACATACGCCGAGCGAGAATGTCGATTTCATCGTTTTTTATGCGACCGCACCAACAGCAAAAATTCTTTGTGTTGCCGAAGTCGATGAAATTATTTCTGATAATCCTGAACGGCTGTGGAGAACGACGGCATTATTTTCTGGGGTGGATCAAGGATTCTACGATGAATACTACCGAGGTGTGGACATGGCGTATGCTTATAAGCTCGGTCGTGTCTATCGGTTAAGAACTCCTATTTCTCTTTCAAACACAAATTTAAAAATTTCACCTCCACAAACCTTTCGTTATCTTACGCCGAAACAGTTTTCTTATGTAAAAAAATCATCGAAGCTCGTTTCGTCTTCGTTCAGAAGAACCATTTTCTTAGGTGGTATCCACGCTGTTGGGAAGACGACATTTTCAAAAAAATATTTTTCGGGAAGCTTTTACTGCGTGTGTGCGAGCGACCTTATAAAAAAAGCGAAAGGGGAGGTTCCTGTGGACAAAAAGGTTGGAAAAGTACAGGAAAATCAATCACTACTCATTTCCGAATTCCAAAAATTAAAATCTCAAGAACGTCGAATTGTTCTTGATGGGCATTTTTGTCTAATCAATAAGCAAGGAAAATTCGAAAAACTTCCATTAGACTTATTCCAGGCACTTGGACTTTCACATATCGTTTTACTTGAACTCAATCCCGAGATAGTACAATCGCGGCTATTTCAGCGCGATGGGACGACCATGAATCTTCGAGCCATTAAAGAATTTTTAAAGATTGAGAGAACTCACGCCTTGTTCGTCGCGGAGGCGTTAAAGATTCCTATCACCATCGTTCCAGATACCACATTAGCGAATAATATTATTTGGGACCGATAGTTTCATGGACACGACGGAAAAGCGGTTTGAGAGCGACATCGAGGCGTTTCTGCTGAGCGAGGCGGGCGGCTACGTCAAGGGCTGCCGGGAAACCTACGACAAGTCGCGCGCGATCGACATGTCGGTGATGCTGGCGTTCATCGGGAAGACGCAGCCGAAGGCGTGGGCGCGTTTCTGCCGGGTTTACGGGAACGACGCGGAGGCGCAGCTCTACAAGACGTTTCAGCGCAACGTGGACGAGCACGGACTGATTCACGTGCTGCGCAACGGCGTGAAGGACCGCGGGATCGCGCTGCGTTTCTGCTATTTCGCGCCCGCGTCGGATCTGAACGCGGATCTGGTCGAAAAATACGAGGCGAACATTCTGACGGAGCGTCGGCAGTTCCATTATTCGACGAGCAACGAAAATTCGATCGACATGGTGCTTTCGCTGAACGGTGTTCCCGTGGTCGCGCTCGAGCTGAAGAACCAGCTCAAGGGGCAATCGACGGCGGATTCGATGCGGCAATACCGGGAAGACCGCGACCCGCGGGAGCTGATCTTCAATTTCAACAAGCGCGTTCTCGTCTGCTTCGGGGCGGACTTGCGCGACGTGGTGATGACGACCCGGCTCGACGGGGCGCGGACGCGCTTTCTGCCGTTCAACCAGGGGAGCAACGGAGCCGGGAACGTGGGCGACGGCGGGAATCCGGAAAATCCGGACGGCTATCCGACGGCGTATCTGTGGGAACGCGTGCTGCGGCGCGAAAATCTGCTGGCGCTGCTGCAGCATTACGTTTCGCTGCAGACGACGGAGACGCTCGCGCTCGAGAACGGGCGGCAGGTCAAGAAGGCTTCGACGAAGCTGATCTTCCCGCGCTATCATCAGCTGGACGTCGTGGAAAAGCTGGTCGCGGACACGCGGGAACGCGGCGCGGGCAAGAACTATCTGATCCAGCATTCGGCGGGGAGCGGAAAATCGAACTCGATCGCGTGGCTGACGTATCGGCTCGCGTCGCTGCACGACGCGTCGCGGGAGAGCGTCTTTCGGACGGTGTTCGTCGTGACGGACAGGCGCGTTCTGAACGCGCAGCTGCGGGAGACGATTCTGAGCTTCGAGCACAGCGCCGGTCAGATCGAGACGGTGACGGACAAGGACAATTCCTCCAAGCTCCGTGACGCGATCAACGACGGGAAGCGGATCGTCATCACGACGCTTCACCGCTTTCCGCTCGTCTATAAGGAGATCGACGCGCACGCGGGGAAGAACTTCGCGGTCATCGTCGACGAGGCGCACAGCTCCCAGACGGGCAAGAGCGCGCAGAAGCTGAAGACGGCGCTCGCGGACACGGAAAGCGCGCTGAAGGAGTGGGCGGAACTCGAAGGCAAGGAGGAAGCGGCGCTCAAGGACGAAATGGACGTGCTCTCGGAAGCGCTGCTTTCGCAGGGGCAGCACGCGAATCTTTCGTTCTACGCGTTCACGGCGACGCCGAAACCGAAGACGCTGGAGATTTTCGGCGAGAAGCGCGGGGACGGCTCTTTCGACGCGTTCCACCATTACTCGATGCGGCAGGCGATCGACGAAGGCTTCATCGAGGACGTGCTGAGGTTTTACACGACTTACGAGACGTCCTACGAAATCGGCAAAATCAGCGAAGACAATCCCGAATACGAGGAGCCGCCGGCGACGAAGGCGATCAGGGCCTATCACGACGGGCACGGTTTCGTGATCGATCAGAAGGCGGCGATCATGACGGAGAAGTTCCGCGAGATCACGCTGAACAGGATCGGCGGCAGGGCGAAGGCGATGATCGTTTCCCCGTCGCGCGCGCACGCGGTCCGGTATTTTTTCGCGATAAAGAAATACTGCGCCGAGCGCGGCTATGCGGACGTGAGACCGCTCGTCGCGTTTTCGGGCAAAGTGAAATACGACGGCAAGGAGTGGACGGAGCCGGAGCTGAACTCCGCGGGAACGTTGAGAATTTCCGAAGCGCAGCTGCCGCTGTATTTCGGAAGCGAGATGTTCAACCTGCTGATCGTCGCGGAAAAATACCAAACGGGCTTCGACGAGCCGCTGCTGCACACGATGTTCGTGGACAAGAAGCTGTCCGGCGTGAAGGCCGTTCAGACGCTCTCCCGGCTGAATCGGCAGTGCCCGGGCAAAATCGACACCTACGTCTTCGATTTCGCGAACTCGAACGAGGACATCGCCCGCGCGTTCAAGCCGTTTTACGAAGACACGTTTTTGGAAAAGGCGATCGACGTGAACGACGTGTACACGTTCTGGGCTGAGCTGGAAAAAATGCGCCTCTGGTCGCGGGAGGATGAAGACAAAGTCTATGCCGTCTATTCCGCCGCCGAACAGAGCCGGACCGCTCTGGGAAAAATCTCGAGCGCGCTCGTTCCCGCGACTTCCGCCTATAATCGGCTCTCGGAGGAAAATAGGTTCAAGGCACGCGCGCTGATCAAGAATTTCTGTCGCTTTTATGCCTACGTCACGCAGATTGTGCGCACGTTCGACGCGGAGCTCCACAAGAGCTACATTTTCGCGGAAATCTTTTATCGCTTTCTTCCGAAGAACGCTCACGAGAAGGTCGTCCTCGGCGACAAGATCGCGCTCGTCAGCAACAAGCTGACGGAAACGTTCAGCGGAGCGATCACGCTCGCGCCGGAGAAGGCGGAGAAGACGTTCCCGCCGGAGGCTCCGCGGAGAAAGCCCGCGAAGCCGACGCGGACTTTCGACACGCTCAAGAACATCATCGACAAGATCAATCTGATGTATCAGGGCGATTTCTCGGAGGCGGACCGCGTCATCGTCGAAGAGATATTCGATCGGCTGCAGACGCGCCAGAAGCAACTTTCGAAGCTCGCGAAGGCTTCGACTCCGGAAATGTTCGAGAAGAATCTTTTTCCGGCGGAATTCAACAAGGTGGCGAACGAGTGCTACAATCGACGAATGGACGCCTTTGCGAAGCTTTTTGAAAACGAGGATTTTTACAGTCACGTGATGGCGGAGATGGGCGCGGCGCTCTACGCCGACCTGCGCAACCGGCGAGAAGGCGCGAAGCGGAAGGAGTGACGCGGGAAACCGAAGCTCCGCGGCGTAGCGTTTTTTGTCGCGCGCCATGAAAAATTCGCCAAAATCGTCGGCATGAACGCAGAAAAAGGCTTTGTCTATATCCTGACTAACCCGAGCTTTCGCGAAGACTGGGTAAAAATCGGAAAGAGCTCCCGTCCGGTCGATATTCGTTCGAAGGAATTGGACAACACGGCGGTTCCGTTGCCATTCGAAATTTTCGCGACGCTGAAAACCTCGAAATACGAACGCGTAGAAAACCTCCTGCACAAGGCGATCGATCGTCTGACGAATCTGCGCATTCGGCAGAACCGCGAGTTTTTCAACGTCGCGCCGAGCGCCGCCTTGGATCTGCTCAAAGACATCGCCGAGACGATCGACGACGCCGAAATCACGGAATACGCGACCGGAAATCCGAAATCGGCGCCGCGAAACGCGGACGCCGACAAAGCCTCGGCGGAGACGGTGTCAGCGAGACGTCCTCCGTTCGAATTCTGCATGGCGGGCGTGAAGATCGGAGAAAAAGTGACTTTCGATCCGGCGAAAATCGAAGTCGTCGTCGCGGACGAGAAACACGTCGAATACAAGAGACGCCTCTACACACTCACGGCTTTCACGAAAAAGTTCATGCCGGAGAATCGGCGCGACAAATCCGGCGCCTATCAAGGACCGAAATATTTCTCCTATCACGGAAAAACCTTGACCGAACTCCGCCTCGAACGCGAAGGCAAGTGATTTCTTCGTATTTTTTGTCGCGCAGAGTGAAGTGAAGCGCGGTGCGATTTCGCGTCACCGCGCGTATCGGCGAAATATAAAAACGGGCGAGAGATGAACTCCCGCCCGCCAGACTCATCCTCGCGGCGGAAACGGATCGTTGCCGTAGCTGTCGCCGGACGCGATTCGACCGTTCATGTTGTGAATCTTGTGTTCGGCGCCGAGCATTTTCGCGTAGGCGCGGCCGAACTCGACGGCTTGCGCTTTCGTCCGGAACTGCCCGAGGGCGTTCGGATTGCCGGCCGCCTTCGCCGGTCACCGAAAATTCGACGACCACTGGCGCGATGCGCAAATCTCCGCCGCCGGATGGCGAGTTCTGCGTTTCTGGGTCTACGAATTGGAAAGGGATATGCCCGCCTGCGTCGAAAAAATTAAATCCGCGTTGAACTGACGCCCCGCCCGCCGAAAAGCCCGAATAATGAGAAGAAGCGTGCGTTCCCGCAGGAACGCAAATAAAGGAGGGCAACCGTCCTCGGCTGCCCATCCGTAAACCTTCGCCCCATCGGACAAGCGGTACACTTGCTCTCTCTTTTTTTTTTACGAAGGCAAAATCGTTCGGGAAAACTCCTCGCCGCGCGCTCAGGCGCGGATTTGCCCGTTCCCGCGGACGACGTATTTGTAAGTCGTCAGCTCCGGCAAGCCCATCGGACCGCGGGCGTGAAGCTTCTGCGTGCTGATGCCGACTTCCGCGCCGAAGCCGAATTCTCCGCCGTCGGTGAACGCCGTGGACGCGTTCGCGTAAACGCAGGCGGCGTCGACTTCCGCGAGAAAGCGCCCGCAGATTCGTTCGTCTTCGGCGACGACGCATTCGCTGTGCTTCGAGCCGAACGCCGCGATGTGCGCGAGCGCGGCGTCCAGATCCGGCACGACGCGCGCGCTCATTTTGTAATCCAAAAATTCCGTGCCGAAACTCTCCTCCGCCGCGGATTCGAGCAGCTCCGCGGGATACGTTCCCGCGAGCGCGGCGCGGATTTTTTCGTCGGCGAAAATCCGAACGCGGAAATCCGCGAGCGGCGCGAAAATTTCGCCGATCTTTCCGCAAAGCCCTTCGTGCACGAGCACGCAGTCGAGCGCGTTGCAGACGCTGACGCGGCGAGTCTTCGCGTTGAGCACGATGTCGCGAGCCTTCTTCAAATCCGCGGATGTATCCAAAAACACATGACAAACGCCGGCGCCCGTTTCGATGACGGGAACGCGGGCGTTTTCGCGCACGAAATCGATCAGCGCGCGCGAGCCGCGCGGCACGACGAGGTCGACGTTCCCGACGGCGCGCAGCAGCGCCGTCGCCGCTTCGCGTTCGGGCGGCAGCAGAACGCAGGCGTCGGCGGGAACACCGCAGCGCCGGAGCGCCGCGCGCACGATTTCCGCCAGCGCCGCGTTCGTTTCCGCCGCGTCGCGCGCGCCTTTAAGCAGGCAAACGTTCCCGGATTTGAGGCAGAGCCCGAAGACGTCGAGCGTCACGTTCGGACGCGCTTCGTAAATGACGCCGACGACGCCGAACGGCACGGAAATCTTCCGGATCTTCAGCCCGTTGGGACGCGTCGTCTCCGCGATCGTTTTCCCGAGCGGAGACGGAAGCTCCGCGACGCGGCGCATGTCGGCGGCAACGCCCGCGAGACGCTCCCGCGTGAGTTTCAGCCGGTCGAATTTCGGATCCGCCGCGTCCATGCGCGCGAGGTCCGCGGCGTTGGCGGCGAGCACGGCGTCCGCCTGCGCGTCGACGGCGTCGGCGACGGCGCGCAGCACGTTCCCGCGGACGGCGTCGGAGAGCGCCGCGACGGCGGGAACGGCGGCTTTCGCGGCGAGGAAAAAGCGATCCAGGTCCATTATTTCCGGCGAAGAAAAAAGAAACGGCGTCGCGGGAACGCGCTCAGGCCTTTTCCGCGAGCATTTCGAGCTGCCGCCAGCACTGATAAAGCCCGCGCGGCACGTGGAAGCATCCTTTCCACTTTCCTCCCTTGAGCGAAAGCAGCGTTTCGCCGCGGCGCGTCAGGTAACCGAACCATTCCGGGAACTCGCGGTCCTTGAAATGCGTCCAGGCGTAATCGTGCACGCGCGTGAACCATTCCCAGCATTTCGGATCGCCCGTGAGCCGGTAGCCCTTGAGCAGAGCTATCAGCGTCTCGATATGCACCCACCACAGTTTCTGATCCCACTCGAGCTGCTGCAGCGGGCGGCCGAGCCGATCCATGAAATAGAAGATGCCGCCGAATTTCTCGTCCCAGCCGTAGCCGAGCGCGTTAAGGCAGATTTCCTTCGCCTTTTTCGTCAGCTCGGGACGGCCGAGCCGTTCGCCGAGATCCATCAGAAACCACGTGGATTCGATCATATGCCCGGGATTGAGCAAGCGCCCGTCCATGTTGTCCGCGAGCGTGCCGTCCGCATTGAGGTGCTCGACGATGAGCCCGGGACCGACTTCCGGACGGTAAAACTCGTCGACGACGAGGCGGATGCACGTGTCGATCGTCTTCTGCAGAAACGCGGGATCGACGAGCGGCTCGATTTCCAGCGCGAGGTTGCAGACGATCATCGGCAGCGCGAACGCCTTCATCGGCCGCGCCTGCGGGGACGCCTTGCTCCAGCGCCCTTTCGGGTTGTCGAAGCGCGCGATCACGCGATCGAAGGCCTTTTTCGAAAGATCCGCGTATTCCGCGCTTCCCGTGGCGAGCGCGAGCTGTCCGAACGCCATGCTGGCGAACGTGTTGGAAAAAATGTTGTAGGGCTCGACTTGCGGCGTGCCGTCGCGCGCGAGCGAAAAGTAGAAATTGTATTCGCCGTCGTGCCCGTGCTTTTTCAGAAATTCCGCGCCGAGCTTCGCGCATTCAAGCCATTCGTCGCGCTTGCCGAGCTTGTTGCAGAGGAACGCGAACATCCAGATTTCGCGCCCCTGCAGCCAAACGAACTTGTCCGTGTCGAACACGCTCCCGTCGCGATCGAGGCAGGTGAAATAGCCTCCGCATTCCTTATCCTGCGATTTTTCGAGCCAAAACGGCAATACGTTGTCGAGCAGCTCGGACTCGTACTGCCGCGCCAGTTTCGAGAAAGTTTCCTTGGTCGGGTTCATCATAGCGGAAAAGATTTTATGCCGCCGCCGAACCGTTGGAAAGCGATTTTTCGCCCGGCGCTCCCGCAAAAAAAACATTCCCGCAGGAACTGACTCCCTGCGGGAACGCCGAGCCGTTTAAGGCTCGCTTCTACCTAACCCAAGACTATGAAAAAATGCATCAACAGCCGCAGTCTGCGGGAGTCATTGCGGGGCAAATAAAAAATCAGAAAAAGACGACATGGCAAGCTTTTTTTTGCCTTTCGCTCTTTTTTTTTTCGAAACGCGGGAACGCGGAAAAAAAAACGCTCCGATCTTCCCGCCGCGCGGACAAAAAAAGAGCGTTCCCGAAAAACGGGAACGCTCCTTCCGTTGCGGGAAACCCCGCGCATTCAGGCGACGCGCTCGACGACGAGATTCACCGCGTTCGGCCGTTTCGGCGCGAGACGGTAGGCGCTGCGGAAATATTCCATCGCCTGCTCCATTTTCGATTCGTCGTTGTAGGCGATTTGAATCAGAGGCTCGCCCTGCTTGACCTGCGTCCCGACTTTCTTGATGTCGAACGCGCCGACGGCGGGATCAAGCGTGCCGTCCTTTTTCTGCGCGAGCACCTGGACGCCGCGCGCAATCAGTCCGGCGTTGATGAGATGCACGTAGCCGCGCTTCGTCGCGGGAAGTTTCTTGACGTACTTCGCCTTCGGGAACTTGGAGGGATCGTCGATCCAATCCGGCTTTCCGCCCTGCGCGACGACCATCTCTCGGAACTTTTTCAGCGCTTCGCCGGTCTTGAGCACGCGCTCGATCATCTGCCGCGCGGAAAGCGTGGAGCCGGCGACGCCCGCGAGACGCACCATTTCCATGCCGAGTTTGAAGACGAGCTCCTTCATGTCTTCGGGACCTTCGCCTTTGAGCAAATCGATGACTTCGAGAATCTCCAGCCCCGTGCCGACCGTGTTCCCGAGCGGCTGGTTCGCGTCCGTGACGAGCGCGACGCACTTGCGCTTCATGCTGCGCGCCACGCGCGTGAGCGTGCGCGCGAGCTGCTTCGCCTGCTCCAGCTCGCGAATCGCGGAACCGTTGCCCCATTTGACGTCGACGACGAGCCCTTCGCAGCCTTCCGCGAATTTTTTGGAAAGAATGCTGCTCGTGATCAGCGGGAGCGACCCGCTCGTCGCCGTCGCCTGACGCAGGGAATAGAGCGCTTCGTCAATCGGCGCGATGTCCTTGTTCTGCTCGACGACGGCGCAGCCGACTTTCGAAAGAATCCGGACGCATTCCTTCGTCGTAAGCTTCGACTTGAAGCCCGGGATCGCGCACATTTTGTCGACGGACGAAATGGCGAAATCCTCGTCGCGCGCGACGAACGTCGGAACGACGACGCCCGTGGCCGCCGCCAGCGCCGCCAGCGCGATCGTCGTTTTGTCGCCGACGCCGCCGGTGGAAACCTTGGAAATTTTCGGATCGGCGATGTCGTCCAAATCCACCGTGTCGCCGGAAAACATCATTTCCTCGGCGAAAGCGGCCGTTTCCGCCGCCGACATGTTCTTGAAGTAAATCGCCATCAGCAGCGCCGCCTGCTGAGACTGCGGCATTTCTTCGTCCATGATCGAATCGACGATATGCCGAATCTCCTCCTTCGTGAATTCGCCGCCTTCCCGTTTCTTTTCGATGAGATAAGCGAACGACGGCTTCAGGTCTTTTTTGCTGTCGGGGTGTTTTTCGGGCATGATTTTTTTCTGTGTTTGAGCTTGATTTTCGTAGAGGCCAAGGCGCAATTGCCTTGCCTGGCGCAATCTTTGCAAATAATTCTCATTTTGTCGAGAGAAAATCGCGCGCGCGAAGCAACGCGATCCCGCGAGGCGAAGGACGGGAACGGCGAGCGGACAAAGCTCCCGCGCGGGAACGCCGCGCGACGGGAACGGGACTATTTTTTTTCCGCGACGGACGCGTCGGCGGCGGGCGGCGTGGGCTCGAGCCTGGAAACGGCGTCGAGGAAGCGCGGCAGGTTTTTCTCGGCGCCGAAGAGCACGAGCAAGTCGTCCGCCTTGAATTCGACGTCGAGCTTGGGCACGCCGAGCGTCGCGCGGTCCTCGTCGTCGTCGCCCATGTCGGCGGGAGCAGGCAAAATTTTCCCGAGCAGCGGGTGAGAGACGAGGCGCTTCACGGTGATGAGCAGGATGCTGTATTTGCGGAAAATCAGCGCGGTCTGCTCCAAGGTTTTCCCGGCGAGCCCCGCGGGAACGGTCGCCTCGATGATGACGTGGCCGTCGCCGAGGTCGTAGCCGTCGATGACGCCGCTGATCATCATGGAGTGCGCGAGCCCGCGCGCCGCGAATTCCTCGGGAACGACGAGGCGGTCGACTTTGAGCAGGCGCAGCAGCCGCTCGTGCATCGGAGAAAGCACGCGGCAGATGATTTTTTTCGCGCCCAGTTCCCGCATCCGCAGCGTGAGCATCATCGACGCCTCGAAATTGTCGCCGACGGCGATGACGACGGCGTCCATATCCCGGATCGGGAACTGCGCGAACGGCACGGGATCGGTGAAATCGAGCTCGACGGCGACGTCGACGACGTCCTTGACCGCCGCCACGTTTTCCTCGCGCGGGTCGATGCCCAGCACCTCGGCGCCCAAGCTCGCCAAGTGCGTGCACAAATGCCGCCCGAAAATGCCCAGTCCGATCACGCAGTATTTCATGGCGCGGCACTATATCCGAGTTGGCGCGTTCCCGCAACCGCGCATTCTACGCGCAGATGCGCTCCACGGCGGATTCGAACGAATCGTGGTCGGAGAGAATTTCGATTTCGAGGCGCAGGTAATAAATCGGAATCGGCGGCTTCAGGTCGCGGGAAAGGCGCACCATGTCCTTTTCCGTCGTGACGATGAATTCCGCGCCGGCGAGCCGCGCGCCCTCGAACACTTCGTCAAGGTCTTTTTCGGAAAAGCGGTGATGGTCGGAAAACCGCCGATTGTAGGCGATGCGCGCGCCGTAGCGCCGCACGAATTCCTCGAACTTGTCCGGCGTGGCGATCCCGCTGAACGTCGCGACGCGGCGGCCGCGCATCTCGCCGAGTTCGATGTCGGGCATGTCGCCGAACACGGCGCAAAGCCGCTTCGGCTGGTGCGTGCATTCGATGATTTCCGCGTCGGGGTTGTATTTGCGGATGCGCTCGACCAGCGCGGGATTGGGATTGCCGTCGGATTTCGTCAGAAAGATGTAGCTCCCGCGCTTGAGGTGCTCGACGGGTTCCCGCAAAATGCCGCGCGGGAGCAGATTCCCGTTCCCGAACGGATTCGTCTTGTCGACGAGCAGCAGGTTGATGCTCCCGCGCAGCGGAAGATACTGCATCCCGTCGTCGAGAATGATCACGTCCACGCCGAAGTGCCGTATCGCGTATTCTCCGGCGTAGACGCGGTCGCGGTCGACGACGACGCACACGCCGCAGGAAACGAGGTTGCGCGCGAGCATGTAAGGCTCGTCGCCCGCGATTTCCGCGCCGAGCAGCACGTTCTTCCCGTCGGAAACGATGCGCGGCGCCGGACGCGAGGCAAGGTTCAGCCAGCGCAGAATGCGCCGCAGCAGCGGCTCTTTCTTCGATTTGTAGCCGCGGGAAAGAATCGCCACTTTCCGCCCGTGGGACGCCATCACGCGCGCCATTTTTTCGACGACGGGCGTTTTCCCGGTCCCGCCGACCGTAAGATTTCCCACGACGACGACTTTGCAGCCCAGCGGCGTGTCGCGCAGAATGCGCGTGCGGTAAAGCAGGAAGCGTAGCCGCACGATGCGCTCGAACAGCACGGAAAGCGCGCGAAGAAACGCCGCCAGCGCGCGCGCGGCGGGACTCATCTTCGCGCGGTCGTAAATGACGTCCGTGACGAACTGCTCGAAACGCTCCCCCGGCGAACGCTTGTCCTGCAAGGCTTCCATCGAAAAACCGAGCGCGGATTTTAATCCGAGGCTTGCCGATTTTCAAGCAGGAGTTATGATAGTCGCCTTTTTACTGTTCAGATCGCGTTATGCAACTCGAAATTCTTCGCACAAAAATTCTCCGCGCCGAAGTTACCGACGCGCAGCTGCACTATGAAGGCAGCCTCGCCATCGACAGCGAAATCATGCGGATGATCGGGATGCTCCCGAACGAAAAAATCCTCGTCGGGAACATCTCCAACGGGCACCGCTTCGAGACTTACGCCATTCCCGCGCCCGCCGGCTCCCGCGAATTCTGCCTCAACGGCGCCGTCGCCCATTTGGGCAAAGTCGGAGACCTCATCGTCATCATGTCGTTCGCGCACATGGATGAAGCCGAAGCGCAGAAATGGACGCCGCGCGTCGTCGTCTTCGCCGACGGGAACTCCCGCATCGTCAAACTGCAGAGCGACGTCGCTCCCGCGGAAATCGTCGAGAAATTCAAGCGTTGAGCGCGACGCTCATTCGGCGGAAACGGCTCCGATGAACGGCAGGGCGCGCCACGCGCCGCCGAGGTCGAGCCCGTAACCGACGACGAAGACGTCTCCGACGGGAAAGCCGACGAAATCCGCGCGCTCCGTCGTTTCGCGCCGCGAAGGCTTGTCGAGCAGCACGCAGGAAAGGACTTCCGCGGCGCCGCACTCCAGCGCGGTGCGGCGGATTTTTTCGAGCGTGCGCCCGGTGTCCAAAACGTCATCGATGACCAGCACGCGCCGACCGCGGATTTTTTCGGCGGGAACGCCCCCGAGGATTTCCGGCGCGCCGTTCGAGCGCGTTCCCGCGCCGTAGGAAGCGACGCGCACGACTTCGATTTCCGCGGGAAAATCCAACTTCCTCAGCAAATCCGCCGCGAAGAAAAGCGCGCCGTTCGCGAGCACCAGCGCAAGCGCCGGCGGCGCGCCTTCCGTTCCCGCGGAAAACGCGCGGGAAACGTCCCGCGCCAGCTCTTCGACGCGAACGCGAATCTGCTCCTCGGAAAACAGCGGTTCGACTTTCATTTCGGATGCGGAAAAACCGGAAGACGCCGCGGCGGGAACGCCCCGGCTCATTTGCCCGTTTTGTCGACGGCGCATTCCGCGCCGGCCTTTTCGAATACGCCGATCACGTAAGGCATGATTTCCGGCTGGTTTTCGTAGACGGCGGGATCGGCGTAAATCAGCGCCCGCTTGCCGCGCAACGCATCCTGACGCGCGCGAACCCTTTCCGAGAATTCGCCCGGCTTGACGGTCTCGCCGCGGTAGCGCACGAAGCCGCGCGCGTCGACCTCCGCGACTTCCGTTCCCTCGGCGGACTCGTCCAGCCGACGCGGAATTTTCGAGTAGACGCGGCCCGTGTGCACGCTTTCGAGCACGCGCCGCAGATACGGCACGACCTGCGGCTGATTTTCGTAAACGGCGGGATTGACGGAAAGCAGCACCGGCTTGCCC
>DVOG01000103.1 GCA_018713755.1 Candidatus Spyradosoma merdigallinarum
CCTTCTGCGGCGGTTCCTGCTTTCGCGCCCGCCGGAATTTTCGCGTTCGGCCGGCGCGCCGTTCCCGTCGCCGTTTTCGCGCGGTTGCGGCGGCTGCCGGTTCTGCTGCGGATTTTTCAGAAGATAACGCAGCTCCGGGTCGACGTAGTCGTCGGCGAAACCGTCGTCTTCGCGTTCGCCCGCGGGAAGTTCGACTTTTTTCGGCGCGTAGTCCGGGCGGCGGTAGCGCGGCGTGGGAATGGGCGTTTCTTCCGGCGGAAAATTTTTCGCGGGCGGGAGCTGCACGGCTTGCAGCGCGCGGATTTTGGGTTCGGCGGAAACGGGAATGTGCGGCGTTTCCCGCGTCGCCTGCGGGCGCAGAATCATCTGCGTGAGCGCGTTGTTTTCGCGGAGGCGGAAGACGGTTTCGACGGCGTCGGCGACGATGTCCGCGTGGATGCGGCTCTGCGGCGCCGTCGTGAAGCGTGCCGCGGGATCGGGCGCGCCTTCGTTGCCCTGCAGCAGAATGTGGCAGGTTTTCACGCCGGTATCGCGCAGTTCCGCGAAGAGCGCTCCCGCGAAGGCGCGCGTCGCGGCGTCGGCGGCGGCGTTGAGCGCGCGCGCGGCTCCCGTTCCCGCTCCGGGCGAGACGACGATCGCGTGCCCGCGGTTTTCGATCAGCGACGGGAGAACGAGGCGCACGGCGCAGAGCGGCGCGACGAGCTGCGCGTTCAGCGCGAGGCGGATTTCTTCCGCGGAAACGGCTTCGAAGCGCTCTTCGGAAAGGTATTGTCCGGCGAGGACGATGCCGGCGATGCGTTTTTCTTTCTGCAGCACCGCGTTCACGGCGGCTTCGACGGATTCGGGCGAGGTCGGGTCGCAGGGCACGGGAACGAATTCGTCCGGGCCGAGTCCGGCGTCGGGAATCGTTCCCGCGAGCGCGCACACGCGCATGCCGAGCTCGCAGAGCCGCCGCGCGATGCTCAGCGCGGGCTCGCCGTTCGCTCCGGTGATGATGACGGTATCCATAAAAAATGCAATTGCGCGGGAACGTCTCAGCGGATGAACTCCGTCAGGTCGGAGCGGACGATGAAGTCCAGCTCGCGCCTGTCGCGCGTTTCCGTGAACATGAATCCGAAAACGGAAAGGCGGCGGAAATCCATGGCGCGCATCGAGAGCACGCGCTCGAATTTCGCGCAGAGCGCGTCGTAGTCGAACGCGCCGACGGGCGGGCAGGGATTGGGCTTGTTCAGCACGATCATCGTGTAGAGAATCCCGTCTTTCCCCGCGAGAAGCTTTTCCCAGTCCGGCTTTCTGCCGTTGAGAAAATAATCGTAAGTGCGCAGGCCGAACGCGAAGAAGGCGACGTCCGTCGAGCACCAGCCGGCGAAGCGCATCGGGTTGAACTCGACGGGAACGATGCGTCCGCCGTCGATGCGCAGCTCCACGTGCGCGGGAAAATTCCTCGCGCCGAGAAAACCGTTCACGCGATTGAAGAAGTCCGTGAGCGGCGCGAGATTTTCGAGAATGATTTCCTTCGACGTGTAGTAAAGGCGGTCGCTGACGTCGCTTTCCGACGCGAAATCGTGCTTGAGCACGTTCAGCACGACGGCGTTCCCGCGGTCGTCGAAGCACACGTCGACGGCGTATTCGTCGCCGCCGATGTATTTTTCGATGATGAAACGGCCGTTCCCGAGCACGTTTTCCGGGTAAAGCTCGCTCCAGCGCGACGAGGTTTTTTCGATGTCATCGAGCGCGTTCAGCCAGTCTTCCCGCGTCCGTATCGTGTAGACGCCGACGCTGAAAAATCCGACGCTCGGCTTGAGCACCACGGGGCAGGGCAGCTCTTCGAATTTCAGCGCGCGCAGCTCCGCGGCGGAAACTTCGCGGAAGAAGAAATCGGGATAAACGCTCTGCAGCAGACGGCGCATCGCCGCCTTATCCTTCATCGCGGAAACGGCGCGGGAAACGCTTTCGTCGGGAACGTTTTTCAGCACCCATTCCAGCGCGTTCTCGGACGTCGTGTAGACGCGTTCGCCGCGCGCCGCGCGTTCCCGCGCTTCGGCGTCGTCGACGAAGTTGAAACGTCGCGATCCCGCGGCGGCGAGGGCGACGTCGTTTTTCAAAACGGCGGTCTGCGTGTTTTCGAGATAATCCTTGAGCTCTTCGGAAACGTAAGGCGGAGCGAGAATGATCATGTTGGGAAAAAAGTAGGGATGAAAAATCGTGTCGAAAATGTTCGGCGGCGCGCTTCGCTCAAGATGCGTTCCCGCGCGCCTTTTCGTAGGCGTCGAGCAGGTCTCCGATGAAGGGAATGACGATTTTCCGCGCGCCGGAATCCGTCGTTTCGAAATAGGGATCGGGCGCGGAAACCAGGTCGAAAGGCTCTTCCGGGAGATTGTTTTCGTCGAATTCCATGTCGTCGATCGGATCCCGCTCGTCGAAAATCATCGACATGCGCCGCGGCGCGCCGTCGAGAACGCGCGCGGGATTTTCCGTGCGGTTCTTCTTCACGAGCTCGAACGTGCAGGGAAAACAGGCCTTGGCGTAAGGCGCCTTGAACTCGTTTATCCATTTCGCGGATACGTTTTCCCGGCGCGTCAGCAGAACCGTATCGGAAAAATGGATGCAGGCGGCGAACCATTCGGCGCTCGCGGGAACGGCGGACGCGAATGCGCAATCGACGATCGTGACGACGCGCGCGACGCGCCAGCCGAGCCGCTTCGCAAGCGCGGCGAAGGCTTCGGTCTGGTCGACGGGATCGTCCGCGCCGTCCGTCAGGAAAACGGCGTGGTCTCCCGCATCGTGCGGCTCTCCGAGGTCGATCGCGTTCCCGTCGTCCGCGAAATTCCACGAGCGCAGCGCCAGTCCGGGAACGCCGGCGAGCGGTTTTTCCGCTTCGGCGTCGCGTTCCGGCGCGGCGATGTAGAGCGTCGTTTCTCCTTCGAGCGCGCCGCCGATCAGGTCGGCAAGCACGGCGCGGCGGCCGCAGTTCGGAGTTCCCAGAAAAAGATAGGCGTCGGTCATGATTTGCGTCTCGGTTTTTTTTCCCGCGTGCGCCGCGTTCAGAAAATTCTCTGCGCGCGCTGGCGCAGCAGGTGGTCGGCGAGCACGAGCGCCGCCATCGCTTCGACGATGGGAACGGCGCGCGGGAGCACGCACGGGTCGTGGCGGCCGTGTCCGACGACTTCGCAGGGCTCTCCTGCGGTCGTCACGGTTTTCTGCGCTTTCGCGACGGTGGGCGTCGGCTTGAAAGCGACGCGGAAATTGATTTCTTCTCCGTTGGAAATGCCGCCCTGCACGCCGCCGGAGCGGTTCGTCGCCGTGCGGATTTTTCCGTCGCGGATTTCGAAGGCGTCGTTGTGGCGCGAACCGGTCAGCAGCGTTCCCGCGAAACCGCTGCCGATTTCGAAGCCTTTCGTCGCGGGAACGGAAAGCATCGCTTTGGCGAGGTCGGCTTCGAGGCGGTCGAAAACCGGTTCGCCCAAGCCGGCGGGAACGCCGCGTATTCTGCAGCGGATCGTGCCTCCGACGGAATCTCCGTCGGCGCGCGCGGCGCGGATG
>DVOG01000104.1 GCA_018713755.1 Candidatus Spyradosoma merdigallinarum
GAGCGCGAGCGCGCCCAAGCCCGCGAGCAGACCGAACGCCGACGGCTCCGGAATCGCCTCAACGTAGCTGACGACGATGTTCTTGCCGCCGACGCCGGTATGGTCCGGGTCGAGCGTGTCAATCTTTTCCAAGTAATACTTGCCCAAGCTGTCCGCGGAAGCGGTAAGAGCGTCCGTCGATTTTTCCAGCTCGTCTCCGTTGAGCGTGAACACATGACCGTCGGAATCGATCAAACCGCCGTTGTCGTGCTCATTCACCCAAAGCGTGCGCTGAACGAGGCGATACTGCCCATCGTCCGACGTTCCCGCAATCGTGTACTGCCCGTCGTTCGTCGTGGAATACGCCAAATCCGCCGTGAAAACGATGCTGATGTTTCCGCTGAGCGACCAGTTCGCCCACACGCTGCCCTGTTCATGCAGATTGATGTTGAACGCAGGAGACGGACCCGCGTCGTTCCACACGCTGCCCGTCAGCTTCAGCCCTTCGTAAGAAGCGATGTCGAAAGACGCCGCATCGTCCCGGTATTTGAAATTGTTCGTCGCCGAAATCGTGAGCGACGACGTCGCGTCCACGTAAATATAAGAAGAAGACTGCCCCTCCGTCTGCCATTTTACGAACGAGTTGAGCGTGACGTTCGCGCCGTTGACGAGGTTCAGCTTGACGTTCCAGCCTTCGAGCGAAGCAGGAGCCGTCGGAGCCGTGGTGTACTGCGTGCCGTCGAACTTGATTTCGTCCCACATGTTGGAACCGGTGGTTCCGGGACCGGTGCCTCCGGCGGAATTCCATGTCGAACCGTCGGTCAAATCCCAGTTGCCCTGGGTGGTCCAAGAGGAGTCTACAGCTCCCGTCCAGACGTAAGCCGCGTTGGCGAACGCCGTTCCGGCGGCGAAAAGCGCCGCGACTGCGATATAGTTTTTCATAACGATATGTCAGTTATAGATTAATGTTTTTGTATTGTGTTTTCGGAAACGAAACGGCGCGGGCGCGCTGTCTCATTTCTTGAGACAAGATTCTGACAAAAAAAAAAGTGCGCCCGCAAGCACTTTTTCGAACTTTTTTTTTGCGTCGCCGCGACGCGCGCGTTCCCGCGACGGGAACGCGGAAAATTTCCCGTTGATGGGCATCGGGAAAAATCTTAGAAGAAACGGCGTCCCTTCGTTCCGAAAAAAAAACATGCCGCTTTTGGAAGTCAGCAATCTGCGCGTGGATTTCTTCTCGCGCGGGCAAGTTCAGCCCGCCGTGAAGGGCGTCTCGTTTTCGCTGGAAGCGGGAGAAATTCTCGCCGTCGCGGGCGAAAGCGGGAGCGGGAAATCCGTGACGTCGCAGGCGCTGACGGGACTTTTGCCGGAGCCGCCGCGCTGCCGCGTGAGCGGGAGCGTGAAGCTGCGCGGACGCGAGATTCTCGGGCTGCGGGAACGCGAACTGCGGAAAATCCGCGGGAAGGAAATCGCCTACGTTTTTCAGGACCCGCTCAGCTCGCTGAATCCGGTCTACACGGCGGGCTGGCAAATCGAGGAAGCGTTGCGCTTTCACGTTCCCGCGCTGAAGACGCCGCGGGAGCGCCGCGAACGCGTGCGCGAGGCGCTCGAGGCCGTCGGCGTGGGCGCGGCGTTCGCCGACGCGTTCCCGCACCAGCTTTCCGGCGGGATGCAGCAGCGCGTGATGATCGCGGCGGCGCTCGTCTGCCGCCCGTCCGTCCTCGTCGCGGACGAGCCGACGACGGCGCTCGACGTCACGGTGCAGAAGCAGATCATGGATCTGCTCCTTTCCGTGCGGGAGCGCTTCGGGACGAGCGTGCTGCTGATCACGCACAACTTCGGGCTCGTCGCGCAAATCGCGGATCGCGCGGTCGTCCTGCTGCGCGGGGAAAAAGTCGAGGAAGGCCCGGCGCGCGAGGTGATTTCGCGTCCGCGCCATCCCTACACGCGGGCGCTGCTCGCGTGCGTGCCGCGCCTGCGGGAACGCGGCGGAAAATCCGGTTGACAGGGCGGGGGAAATTCTTAAATTTCTGCGGCTTCGTCGGCGTTTTCGCCGGCCGTTCTTTCTTCAGCGCGATCTGGAATTTGCATTGCGAAATTCCCGCAAGGGAATTACCAACCGAGCCGGGCGGATTTGAGCGTTCCGCCCTGTCACGGTGGTTTGCGCGAAAGCGCGAGATGCGGGCCTACGGCTAAAAATCGGAGCACAGCTCGACCGCGGCAATTTCCTTATGGGCCCTTTTTCGGGCGCGTAAGGATTTTTTGTTTTCGGAAGAAGCCCGCCGCCCGCGCCGGACGCCGAACGAAGAAACGGCCGCCGCGGAAACGTCCGCCGAAAGAAAAAGACATCCTTCCATGAAATCAGAAAACACGGCAGTGAAATCCTTCATTTTTTCTTCCGAATCCGTCGGCTCCGGACATCCGGACAAAGTCGCGGACTACATCTCCGACCGCGTGCTCGACGCGTGCCTCGCGCAGGATCCGCGTTCCCGCGTCGCGTGCGAAACGCTCGTCAAGGACGGGAACGTCGTGCTCGCCGGGGAAATCACGACGGAGGCGACGCTCGATTTCGACGCGCTCGTGCGCGACGCCGTGCGCGAAATCGGCTACACGGACGCGAGCGTCGATCCCGTCTTCAACGCCGAAACGCTCAAAATCACGAATCTCATCGGCCGCCAGTCGCCCGACATCGCGCAGGGCGTCGACGCCGCTCCCGCCGGCGGG
>DVOG01000105.1 GCA_018713755.1 Candidatus Spyradosoma merdigallinarum
AAACAACAGCGAGTGCCACACGCTGCTCATCAACGCGAACTCCGCTTCGGGAACGTATCCGGCGATCGCCGTGCGCGGGAACGCCTCGCAGACGCAGCACGAGGCGAGCGTGTCCAAAGTTTCCGCTGACCAGATTTTCTACATGCGCCAGCGCGGGCTGACGGAGGCGGAGGCGATGAGCCTCGCCGTGAACGGCTTCGTGAACGACCTCGTCAAGGAGTTCCCGATGGAATATTCCGTCGAGCTCAAGCGCCTCATCGAAATGGAAATGGAAGGCTCCGTCGGCTGAGACGCCGCGGGAACGCGGGATTTTTTTTCTCCGAAAAAAAAAAGAAAATGCGATGAGCGAGATTTCGCCGCAGGAGGCGCTGAAAAAATATTTCGGCTTCGGGCGTTTCCGCGAGCCTCAGGGCGAAATCGTCGAAACGATTCTGGGCGGGCGCGACGCGCTCGTCGTCATGCCGACGGGCGGCGGAAAATCGCTTTGCTATCAGCTTCCCGCGCTGATGCTCCCGTGCCTGACGGTCGTCGTCTCGCCGCTCATCGCGCTGATGAAGGATCAGGTGGACGCGCTGCGTTTCCGCGGCATCGAAGCCGCCTGCCTCAACAGCGCGCAGACGCTCGACGAGCAGAACGAAGTCTTCGCGAAAATCCGCGCGGGAACGCTCAAGCTCGTCTACATCGCGCCGGAACGCTTCCGCGCGCGCCGCTTCACGGAAACGCTCGCGCGCACGGAAATCTCGCTTTTCGCCGTAGACGAGGCGCACTGCCTTTCTCAGTGGGGGCATGATTTTCGCCCGGATTATCTGCGGCTCGGCGAGGCGTTGGCGCTCTTCGGGAAACGCCCCGTCGTCGCCGCGTTCACGGCGACGGCGACGCCCGACGTGCGCGAGGACATCGCGCGGCACCTCGGTCTGAACGAGCCCGCGGAATTCGTCGCGGGATTCGCGCGGGAAAATCTCGCCTTCAACATTTTGCACATCGACGCGGGAACGCCGGCGCGCCGCGGAGAAGGAAAGACGACGCTGCACATCGCCAAAATCCGGGAAATCCGCAAGCTCGTCGACGCGCACCGCACGGGAATCGTCTACTGCGCGACGCGGAAAAGCGTGGAACGCGTCGCCGACGATCTGACCGCGCTCGGCGTCAACCTCGTCATGTATCACGGCGGCATGAACGACGCCGAACGCGCCGCGGCGCAGGATCGCTTCATGTCGCGCGCGGCGGACGTCGCCGTCGCCACCAACGCGTTCGGCATGGGCATTGACCGCGCGGACATCCGCTTCGTCGCGCATTACGAAATGCCCGGAAGCGTCGAGGCGTATTATCAGGAAGCGGGCCGCGCGGGGCGCGACGGCGCTCCCGCCGTCTGCGAAATGCTTTTCAACTACGCGGACAAGCGCGTGCAGGAATTTTTCATAGAAGGTGCCAATCCCGGACGCCGCGTCGTCTGCGCCGTCTACGACGCGCTGCGGAAACTCGCCGACGACGGGAACGAGGTGCGTATTTCCCTGGACGATCTCGCCGAGCAGACGGAAATTTTCTGCGGCGAAAAAATCAACCCGATGGCGGTTTCGACGAGCGTCGGGCTGCTGGCGCGCTTCGGCGCGATCGCCCGCTTCGACATTCCGGGAACGCGCATTCGCGGCACGCGGCTGCTTTCTCCCGACGTCAAGGGCGCGCAGCTTGAAATTCCTTGGGCGGGACTCGAGGAAAAAAAGGCGCGCGACGAAAAAAAACTCGACGACCTCATCCGCATCGCCTACGAGCCGTGCTGCCGCCAGGAAGCGATTCTGCGCTACTTCGGCGACGCCGCGGGAGCGAAGCCCTGCGGAAAATGCGACGTGTGTCTCGCGCTGAAAAACAGCGACCGGCGCGTTCCCGACACGGAAGAGCTGACCGTCGTCAAAAAGATTCTCAGCGGCGTGGCGCGCATGTCGCGCCGCGGCGGGAACGGCGAATGGACGCCGCGCTTCGGTCGCCAGCGCATCGTCGACTGCCTCGTCGGGAGCCGCAGCGCGGGAACGCTGCAGGCGGGCTGCGACAAGCTTTCCACCTACGGCATCCTTCGGCGCGAAGGGCGCGAATACGTCGGCGCGCTGATGGACGAAATGATTCGCGAAGGCCTGCTCGCGATTTCCCGCGACGCGGAATTCCCGCTGTGCGGGCTGACGCCGTTCGGCGCGGACGTGATGTTCGGCCGGAAAAATTTCGAGATGCGCTGGCCCGAGCCGCCGCGGGAACGCGCGGGCCGAAGAGAGCTCGCCGGGCTGACGAAAATTCCGCGGAACATTTCCGTGCCGCGCGACGCCGGAGTCCTTTCCCGCGACGAAAAAGCGTTCCTTAAGGAAATCGGCTCGCCGCTCGCCCGCGGGAAAAAATCCGCGAAGAAAAAAGCTCCGACTGCCTCCGCGGACGGGAAAAAGCGCAAGCTCCCGCCTTGGCTTCTCGCGAAAATCCGCCGCTCCCGCTGACGGGCGTTCCCGCGCGGGAACGCTCAGTCCTCGTAGCGCTCCGCGCTTTTCTGCAGACGTTTGTCCGCTTTTCCGCGCAGGCGCTCGGCCTTTTTTTCGGCTCCCGCGTTTCTGTACGCGTCGGCGATGACGTGCTGAATCGACGTTTCCTTGGCGAGGCGGAAATGCTCTTCCGTCTTCGTGCGTATCTTTTTGTTGAATACGGCTTCCGCGTCTTTGGCGGCGCGCATGAGCACGGCGTTGCTTTCTCCGCTGATGAAGCTCTGATACTGCCGGAAAATCGCCTGGAAGACGTCGCTGCGATCGGCGTTTTCCTTCATGAGCCTGCGGTAAAAAACGGCGAGCCCCTTGAGGTCGTTTTTCGCCTTGTAGTCCGCCGCCTGGATTTCCAGCACGCGCAGCAACAGGTCGCCGCGCGTGCCGTCGAGCGTGCGCTTGAAGACGCGCAGCTCTTTCCGCTTCATCGCGGTTTCCCACGCCGGGTTGTTCGTCGGGAAACGGTATTTTCTGTCGATCTGCAGCGAGAACGCGGCGAGCTCGGGATCGCGCCGGCCGAGGCGGAGAACGTCGCGTCCGAGGCTGCGCCACAGGGTTTCGTCCGCGGCGACGTTCCTTCCGTTTCTGAGAATGCGGAGGCGCTGTTCCCAGGTGAATTTCAGTTTCGGGAACGCGCGCGTCGAATACGTCGCGACGGCGAGCGCGTTGCGGTCTTCGCCGAGCCGCTCCAGCGCGTCGGCGAAAATGACGCAGGCGAGGACATGAGAAAATTTTCCGCCGCGCATTTCCTTGCCGCGGCTGAGCAGGACGGATTCGTGCTGCGCGTTCCCGGAACAGACGTTGCGGAACGTTCCCGTGTCGTAGCCGTAGGAGCCCGACTGCCGCCACGCGTTTTTTCCGACGAGGGAGACGACCCACGCGTGCCCGCCGCGAGGCCCGTCCCCGCCGAGCGCGACGGCGGGAATCCCGGCGCACTTCGCCGTCGTCGCCGCGAAGTAGGCTTGATCCGCGCAGACGCCGCCGCGGTCCAAAATTTCTTCGAACGTGTAGGCGTCGTAAGGGTCGACGCCCTGCGTCGCTTTGTCCATGCGGTACGGGACGGCGGAATAGGTCGCGGACGCCCAGTTTTCCTGGCGCAGGTGGCGGTCGCCCAGCCGTTTCCGCAGTTTTTTCTCGACCCAAAGAAATTCCGAAAGCGGCAGGCGCGCGTCCGTGATGAAGAGCAGTTCGCTCACGCTCATGCGGCGGACGTCGCCGATGAGCCGCCCGCGGCGGTCGGCGTCGCGGAAATAATCGTAGACTTCGCGCGGGGAAAGAATCGCTCCGTCGGGCTTGCGCACGCGGCTGCGCGCGTGTTCGACGGACGGATGCGCGAGGGCGAAGGCGAGCATCAGATTCGCGTAAGGTTCGCGGTCGTCTTCCGGCGTTCCCGTCCAAAGTTCGAAAAGCTTTCTCACCGCGTGATCCGCGTTGCGCGGATCTCCGCCGTTTTCGTAAAAAGCGTAGAGAAATTTCTGAACCGGGCTCGGACCGTTTTTCCGGCCCGAGAAAAACCATTGCAGAAAGTCGGCGCGAATGCGGTCCGCCTGCGTTCCCGCGGCCGCCGGCGGGAGGCGGAAAAAC
>DVOG01000106.1 GCA_018713755.1 Candidatus Spyradosoma merdigallinarum
GCGCACGACCACGGGACCGACTGCCGCGACCGCCGCGTCCTTCTGCCGCCGCGTCGCCTCCGAATCGAAAACGACGTTCCCGCGAATCAGCGGAGAAAACAAATCGACGGTGACGGCGACGGCCTGCGACAGGCGCGTTCCCGGCATGCCGTTGAACACCTTGCGCCAAAAAAGCACTTCCAGCTCTTCCTGGAACTTCTCGCGGAATTCTTCCGTCGTCATGCCGCGCGTCTGCAGAAACGCGCTCGACGCGGCGCCGCGGCCCGTTTCCTCGACGATCCCGTCCGCCGCCAGAGAGCGGAACAGCGCGATGCTGTCGTCGGAAAGCTGGCGGTAGCGGTCTTCCGTTTCGCAGGCGTCGATCAGCAGCGAAACGTTCATCGCCATGCGGTTGAGAATGTTGTGCAGCCCGGCGCCGGAATCGGAAATCTTTTCGTCGGAAAAAATGTCCAAAATCGCCTCGAGCCGCTCCGTGCGGTCGGTTTTTTCACGAAGCGCGGCGTAATTTTCCTGAATTTTCGCCGAAACGAGCGCGTATTTGTCCAGCGCCGCGTCGACCAGCGTCATGTCCGGGCGATACACGGGAACGACGTTGTAGAGCGCCTCTTCCTGCTTCATGCGCTTGCGCACCGCGCTTTCGTAGGAAAAGCCGAACGGCGCGTCGAAGCGGAACGTGGGCTGCATGCCCTTGAAAATGATCGGCGTATGCGGCGGCCGCCCCCAAAACGCGACGAACGCGACGGCCAGCACGAACACGGCCGCGCCCAATCCCCAGCGCACGGCGCGCTTCCATGAAAAAACGCGGCGCGCGGGATCGGATTCGCGGAACTTCTTTTTTTGTCCGAACGAAAAAATCTGCATCGGGAAAATCTGGCGTTGAAAAAAAAGCGAAACGATTTTACGCGGGAACGCGGCGCGGCGCAAGGCATCAGAGCGCGGCGCGCCGTTCCCGCAGATGCGCGACGATCTCGTCCGCGATTTTTCCGCGGTCGCGATCCAAATCCGCGCCGTCGAGATTGAAGCCCGCCGCGCGGATGTGCCCGCCGCCGTTGAGCTTCTGCGCGAGCAAGTCGACGCGCGCCCAGTCTTCCGCTCCGCGCAGGCTGCCCTTCACGCCCGTGTGCGACTGTTCGAGCTGACAGGCGATTTTCACGCCCGCGATCGCGCGCAGATAATTGACGAAATTGTCCGCGTCCTCGCGCGTCGTTCCCGTCGCCTCGAACGCGTCTTTGGGAATCCACGCGAGCGCGACTTCGCCGTCGGCGAGCAGCGTCGCCGTCGCCAGATAGCGCTGCAGGAGCGCGAGTTTTCCGAATTTTTCCTGCTCGTAAAGCTCACGGGAAATGTCCGCGGGCGACGCTCCCGCGCGCACGAGCCGCGCCGCGATTTCCATCACGTCCGCCGTCGTCGACGGATAGCGGAACTGCCCCGTGTCCGTGCCGATGCCGACGTAGAGCGCCTCGGCGAGCGCTGAGTCGACGGGAACGCCGCAGTCGAAGCAGAACGCCGCGAGCATGTGGCAAGTCGCCGCCGCGTTCGGGATGACGATGTTTTCCTCCGAAGCGAAAAACTCGTTGGTCGCGTGGTGGTCGATCGCGGCGAAGACACCCTGCGGGAACGCCTTTTCGAGCAGCGTTTTCCCGAGCCGGGACAAGTTCCCGCAATCGACGGAGACGGCGATGCGTCCGCCGTCGCCGTTCCCGAATTCGTCCTCATGGAAAAACGGCGTGTCGCGCACGAAATTTTTCAGATTGTAAGGCACGCGGTGATGGTTCACGCACACGGCGTCGACGCCGCGGGAACGCAGAATGCGGCACAGCGCGAGCTGCGCGCCGATGCAGTCGCCGTCCGGCCGCACGTGCCCGAGCACGGCGACGCGTTTCCCGTCGAGCTTTTCCAGCAGCGCCGCGAACCGCGCGCTTTCTTCTTCGAAATATTTCGGCATGGGTTCCTGTTTTTCCTTCAGCGGTTTTTTCCGGGGCGTTTTCCGGGCGGAACGATGCGGGCGTTCCCGCGCGTCTGCGCGGTCGGCGCCCCGCCGACGGTTTCGCTCTGCTGCGCCATGAAAAACGAACGCTCCTGCTTGGGTTTCCCGACGAAATCGAACTTCACGGGAACGCCGCCGAGCTCGAAAGCCGCGTAAAATTTCGACAGCAGGAAGCGCTCGTAGGTCTCTTCGATTTTTTCCTCGGAATTGCAGAACAGGCGAACGCGCAGCGGCTTGTTGCCCGTCTGCACGGCGTAGTAGCACTTGAAGCGTCTGCCGCTGACCATTTTCGGCGGGTTCGCCTCCATCACGTCGTGGATGACGCGGTTGAGGCGCCCGGTGGGAATCTGCACGTTCATGCGCCTGTAAAGCGCGAGCGCTTCGCGGAGCATCGTTTCGACGCGCAGCCCTTCGAGCGCGGAGGTGAAAAGCACCGTCGATCCCGGCAGAAAAAACAGCTCGCGGCGCACCGCCTTCGCGAAAGCGCGGCGGAATTCCTCCTCGCTCTCGTAGCCGTGAACCGTTCCCGCGCGGAAATGCTTCAGCGCCAAATCCCATTTGTTGACGACGACGATCAGCCCAGCGCCCATTTTCATGATTTGCCCGGCGAGCTGCTTGTCGAGCCGCGTCACGCCCGTCGCCGCGTCAATGACGAGGAAGCACACGTCCGCGCGCCGCATCGCCTCGTCCGTGCGCAGCGCGGAAAAATATTCCAGCGTATCGAACTTGTTCTTCGCGCGCTTTCCCGCCGTGTCCACCAGCTCGAAAACCGCCTTTTCGCCGCTCTTCGCGTCGGCGTAATCGAGCCGCTGCGCGACCGGGTCGCGCGTCGTTCCCGCCACTTCGCTGACGATGAGGCGCGACGATTTCGTCAGCGCGTTCCCGAGCGAGCTTTTCCCGACGTTCGGGCGGCCCGCCAGGCAGATGCGTATCGGCGTATCCGTTCCCGCGGCGGCGTTCCCGGCGGCCTCTTCGCTTTCTTCCGGCAGGCCGATTTCCTCCAAAATTCTCCGCTTCAGAAATTCGACGCCGAGATTGTGCTCCGCGGAAATCAGAATCGGCGTCCCGAATCCGAGCGCGAAGAACTCGCCCTGCTCCATGCG
>DVOG01000107.1 GCA_018713755.1 Candidatus Spyradosoma merdigallinarum
AGATGTGTATAAGAGACAGCACGTATTCCTGGGACGCGGGAACGGAAAAGAAGTGACGTTCCCGCGGAGCGCGCGCTTCCGTTCCCGCGAGGGACGGAACTGCGCTCCAAACGAAAAAGGCGTTCCCGCAACGGCTCGCGGGAACGCCTTTTTCGTTTCGTTTTCCTGTTTTCGTTCAGGCGATCATCACGCCGTCCGTGCGGACTTTTTTGCGGAAGAGCTCGAGAAGCTTCGCCGTGATCGGGCCGCATTTTCCCGCGCCGATTTTGCGTCCGTCGAGCTCGACGACCGGAATGACTTCCGCCGCCGATCCCGTGAGAAACGCTTCGTCCGCGTTCCAGACGTCGTAGCGCGTGAGCGTCGTTTCGACGACGGGAATGCCGAGTTCGCGCGCGCATTCCATCGTCGCCGCCCGCGTGATGCCCATCAGCAGACTCGACGAAGGCATCGGCGTGATGAGTTTGCCCTTGTGGACGATAAAAATGTTGTCCCCGGAGCATTCCGCGACGTTGCCCTGGTCGTTGAGCAGCAGGCATTCGTCGAAGCCGCAGTTGAGCGCTTCGATTTTCGCGAGAATGTTGTTCAGATAATTCAGCGACTTCACCATCGGCGGGAGCGCCGCGACGCTCATGCGGCGCGTCGGCACGGTGATGAGCCTGATGCCTTTTTCGTAGACTTCCGCCGGGTAGAGCGCGATTTTGTCCGCGATGACGATGAGCGAGGGCTTCGCGCACGTGTGCGGGTTGAGTCCGAGGTCGCCGACGCCGCGCGTGATGACGGAGCGGATGTAGCCGTTGGCGACGCCGTTGCGGCGGCAGGCCTCGACGTGCGCGCGGGCGATTTCTTCGCGCGTCCACGGCAGTTCGAGCGCGATCGCTTTCGCCGAGTATTCGATGCGTTCGAGGTGCGCGTCGAGCTTGAAAATGCAGTTGTCGTAAACGCGGATGCCTTCAAAAAGACCGTCGCCGTAGAGCAGACCGTGGTCGAAAACGGAGATTTTCGCGTCTTCTTTTTTGTAGAATTTTCCGTCAATGTAAACTTCCATAAGTGCCTTTTATGGAAACACTCGGGACGCGGGAACGCAAGCGCAACGTTGACGGAAACGCAAGCGGCGGGAACGTCCTCGAGAAAAAAAAACAAGTTCGCGTTTCCGCGCGGGAACGGCGTAAAATCCCTCTTTTTCCTGAAATATTTTCCATGTCAGCAGAAACGACATTTCCCGGCGGGAGCGCTTCGGCGGAGAATCCGGCTCTTTACGTGCTCCGGCTCAGTTCGGAGGAAATCGCGAGGCTCGGAAAATGCTGCGCGGGAACGGGCGCGTTCGAGGAGACGCAGACGCCGTACGCCGTCTTTTCCTTCCGCTCGAAACCGCGCCGCGTGAACGTCGTCGCTTATGCGTCGGGGAAAGTCGTCGTCTCGGGCAAAGGCACGCGAGATTTCGTCGTCGACGTTCTCGAGCCGCAGGTCACGGGCGTCGCGCGGCTCGGCTACGACGCCGTGCATCACCCGGAATGGTTCGAGACGCACGCGGGGCTGGACGAGTCCGGCAAGGGCGATCTTTTCGGTCCCGTCGTTTCCGCCTGCGTCGTCGCGGGCAAAGAAGCGACGGAAAAGTGGATCGCCGCCGGCGTGCGAGACTCCAAGCAGATCGCCGGCGACAAGAAAATTTTCGAACTCGAAAAAATGATCCGCGCGACGCCGGGCGTCGTCGTGAAAACGGCTTTCGCGCGCATCCGCAAATACAACGAGCTTTATCCGAAATTCGGGAACCTGAACGCGCTGCTCGGGCATTTGCATTTTCTCGCGCTGAAAGAGGCGCTCGCCGAATGCGCGGAGCGCGGAAACGAGCTTCCGGCGTGGGGGCTGCTCGATCAGTTTTCGAAAACGCCGATCGTGCAGCGGGAACTCGCGCGCAACGGCATCGCGTTCGACCTGCGCATGCGCACGAAGGCGGAAAGCGATCCCGTCGTCGCAGCAGCGTCCGTCGTCGCGCGCGCGGTCTACGTCCGCGAAATCGAGCGGCTCTCCGAGCTCGCGGGAACGCCCGTCCCGAAGGGCGCCGGGGCGGCGGCGAAAAAGGCCGCGGCGGAAATTTACAGAAAATTCGGCGCCGCGCGCTACGGCGACTTCGTCAAGCTTCATTTCAAAACCGCGCAGGAGGCGGCGGAATGATTTTTGCCCGAAAAAACAAAAATGCACAGAGCTTATCATCCTTTTGAAGTCGCTCCCGACGCGCCTACGCTGACGCTTTCCCGCGAGGAAAGTTTTCACATCGTCAAAGTGCTCCGCGCGCGCGCCGATGAGAAAATTTCCGCTTTCGACGGACGCGGGAACGTTTGGACGGGGCGCATGGTTTCCGCCGACGCGAAGGCGCTGGAAATCGCCATTGAAACGCGGGAACGCGCCGCGCCGCCGTCGTGCCGCCTCGCGCTCGCGCAGATGTTGCCGAAAGCCTCGCTGGCGGACGACATCGTCCGCGCCGGCGTCGAAATCGGGCTTTCGGAATTTTATCCGATTCTCGGAGCGCGCACGGAACTGAAGCTCGACGCCGCGCGCGCCGCGCGCAGGCTCGAAC
>DVOG01000108.1 GCA_018713755.1 Candidatus Spyradosoma merdigallinarum
GTATTCGAAAACTTTCCGTCCGAGCACAGCCGCCGCCGCGATCGCCGCGCCGCGCGCCGCGCCGAGCGTCTGCGCGACCTTGTAATTGTTCACGTAAATCGTTTCTTCCAGCGCGACGTGGCGCACGGGAAAATCTTCGCAGCAGTCCGCGCAAAGCTTGTAAATTTCGCCGAGACAGTCCGCGAGCGAAAGATCCCGCGGCAGGCGCAGCGTCCTCGAAAAATGCAGGCGCGGCTCTTCCCGCGGCGCGAATTCGACGACGGCGAACCCGCTTCCGCGGAGGCTCGGGTCGATGCCGAGGACGAAACCGGCGTAAGGTTCCCGCGGCGACGGGAACGCCGCGGACCGCTTTCGTGCGGGAACGGCGTCGACGCTTCCGGAAAGAATTTTCTGCGTCCAAAGACTGCGGGAACTTCGCGGCATTTCTTTTGAAAAAAGAAAAGATTAGGGAGGTCGCGCGGAAGACGGAAGCACGATTTGTTTTTCGGAGAAAATTTCTCGTCGCGCGCTCCCGCGGGAATGCTCAGTCCGCGCGGAGAATCAGCCCTTTCAGATAGCGGCTTTCCGGAAAGTTGAGCAGGGCGGGATGATCTTCTGGCTGTCCCGTGATTTCGAGCAGCGTGACGCGTCGGCGCGCGTCGTGCGCCGCGGAGGAAAGCACGTCAATGAATTTTTCCGTGCCGACGCGCTGCGAGCAGGAATACGTCGCGAGAACGCCGCCCGGATTGAGCATTTTGAGCGCGCGAAGGTTCAGCTCCTTGTAGCCGCGCAGTGCGCCGGCGAGTGCGTCTTTCGTCCGCGCGAACGGCGGCGGATCGAGCACGATGAGGTCGAAACGGCGTTCCCGGTTTTCGCCGAACCAGTCGAAAAGATTCGCCGTTTCGAAGGCGCAGTTTCGGAATCCGTTTTCCGCCGCGTTGCGCCGGCAGGCTTCGATCGCGGGAGCGGAAACGTCGATGCCGAGCGTCTGCGCGGCTCCCGCGCGCGCGCATTGGAAGGAAAATCCGCCTTGATTGCAGCAGGCGTCGAGCACGCTTTTCCCGCGGGAAAATTTCGCGGCGTTCATGTGCTGTTCCCGCTGGTCGAGGTAAAACCCGGTTTTTTGCCCGCCGGCGAGATCGAGGAAATAACGCACGCCTTCAATGTCGAACCGGCGCGGGACGTGCGGCTTGTTTTCATGAAAGGAAACGGAAAGCTCCAGCCCCTCGAAACGGCGGGACGGCGCGTCGTTGCGGAAAATGATTTCCGACGGAGAAAGGTTTTCGTCAAGCCATGCGGCGATGAACGGAAGCATTTTGTCCGCTCCCGCCGTGAGCGTCTGCACGACGAGCGCGTCCTCGAAACGGTCGACCACAAGTCCCGGGAGCGCGTCCGCCTCAGACCAGACAAGGCGCCGCGACGCCGGCGCGGGAGCGCGCTTGGCGACGGCTTTCGCCAGCGCTTCCGCGAGAAAATCTTCGCCCCATGCGCGCTTTTCCGAAGAAAATTTTCGCCAGACGATTTGCGACGCGGGATTCCAAATGCCGCTGCCGAGCGAATGCCCGCGAGCGTCGAGAAGTTCGACCGCTTCTCCGGCGGGAACGCGCGGCGGCGTTTCGATTTCGCCGGAAAACACCCAAGGATGCCCGAAAACGACGCGCGGCGTGCGCGTCGAGCGCTTGAGACGAATCTGTTTCATGCCGCCAAGGCTAAGAGAAACTTGCGTCGCCTGCGAAGAAAAAACGCTGGGATCCGCATTGTTCGGGAGCGTTCGGCGCAGATTCTCGGGAGCGCGAGGAATGCGGAGGTGCGGCGGCGGCTGGGCGGCTACATGGGGAAGGCGTGGAGCGCGCGGGCGAACGACGCGCCGGAGCGTGCGGAGATTGAGCGTTCGGCGAAGGCGAAGGGGACGTGGCTGAAGGCGCCGAACGGGCAGGACACGAAGCTGACGCCGAAGCAGTGGGTGACGGTGCGCACGCGTGCGTTCAAAAAATGGTTTGGCGACTGGGAAAAGCGCGCGCGCATCCAAAAGCTGATAGACGCTCCAAGCATTTCACTCTCAGAGTATGCCGGACAATACGAGCTAACGCGGGACTCGGCTCGTTCTTGGATAAAAAACAACATTGAGGGCAAGAGTTTCACGATTGACGACACGGGCGATGTCGTTCGCATTGGCAAGGTCGGCAGAAAGAAAGTTACATCGCACGGATACGAAAACGATGTCCATCTGAAAAGCATAGCGAGCATTCCGGCGATGCTGAAAAACGCGACGTTCATTGATGAGTCTCCTAAAGAGAAAACCGGGGCGCGCTATCGCAGTTTTCGCTATTACGTCGTTGGCGTTAAAATGGACGGCGTCGATTATACGGCGAAGCTTGTTGTTGGCGTTGCGTCAGACGGGAGTCTTTACTACGATCACTCGCTTACGCAAATAGAAAAGGGCGTTCTTTCAAGCCTTGCCTTAGAGAATCAACCCCGGACACAAGACCATCAGAACGCCCCTGATGGAATTAAAGACACACGATTGTTCTCGCTTTTGCAAGCACAATCTTCTTTGGTTGTCGACGGGAACGGGGAGCCGCTGGTGGTGTATCATGGGACGGATGCCGATGTTGAATTTTGGGCGTTCGACACGGACGAAGAAAGCACGGCGCGCAAAGAACACGTGTGGAGCGCGGAGTATCCGAGCGGGACGATTT
>DVOG01000015.1 GCA_018713755.1 Candidatus Spyradosoma merdigallinarum
GTCGTCGTTCCCGCGGCTGTTCCCGCGCCGAAGAAAAGCGCTCCCGCGGCGGAGGCTCCGAAAAAGCCCGCCGCCGCGCCTGCGGCGAAAAAAGCGGCTCCGGCGGAATCGGCGAAGAAGCCGGTCGCTCCCGCCGCGCCGAAAAAGACTTCGTCGCGAAGAAAATAATCGCCTCGGCAAAGCCTCTGCGCGGCGCTCTCGCCTTTTGACGGGAGCGCCGCGAATTTTTGCGGCGCCGCCGCAAACTCCGCCAAAATCGCCTTGTCGGCGTTTTTTTTTTTGCTTGCTTTTTCGTTTCGGGGGGGGGGGTATCCTTTCTCGCTCTATGAAATTTCAAAAACATCTCATCAACATTTCACTCCTCTCATTTTCGGCGCTGGCGTTGCTTGTTCCCGCTTTCGCGCTTGAAGACGTTCCCGTCGCGGAAAGCGCGGCGGGCTCCGCAGAGCAGGGACTTGACGTTCCGGAGCTTTATTATTTCTGGCTGCGCGGAATTGAATTGCCGTCCGCGCTGTTGGAAAAATATGCAACGGCATGGAAGCTCAATGCGAGCATTTACGTGGAGGTGTCTCAGAACGGCAAGCTTGTCTGGAGAAGCCCCTTCAAAGATGTCGCCATGAAAGAAAGTGTTTTTCTGTTTGATTCAAATGACGAGAAGAACGCATTCGCGTTGTTCCTGAGAAAAGGAGACTCCATAGACGCGAAACTTTTCGCGGTGCAAAAGGAGCGGGGAGCGACAGCCGCCGCAGGAGGGGTCGGCGGCGCGGTAACCGGCGCGGCGATAGGCGGCCTCGCTTGCGGGCTTTTGACCGGAGGGTTCGGCGCTCCCGCCGGCGCGGCTATTGGCGCGGCGATAGGCGGCGGAGTCGGCGCAGGCGCGGGCGCGCTGATCCCGGTTGTGAAAGGGAGTGTTGAAATTTCGAATTTCCGCTACGAGTCCCCGGATGAATTCTTTTCCCGAAAAGAGGAAGCGCCGAGGATTCATGAGGGCAATGTTTTGGGCGCTTCGACTCAGGAAACGGCGCTGACTTTTTCGGGAGGATCCGGGATGCAGTCCGCCAAGGCTTCCGGAGAGCTGAAGATGCAGAGGACGTATGTCGTCCAACTGCGGTCGATTTTCCTTTCAAGTGAAAATCCCAAGCTTAAAGACGATGCCGACCCCAATGCCCAGTATTACGCCATTCTCAGAAACGGAGATAAAAGCGAGAAAATCATGCTCGGACGCCTCCCGGTCGACAAACCCTGGGCATTGCCGGAAAACCTCTTTGTGCTCAGGAATCAATGCGGAACGACGGAGCTTGAAGTTAGACGTGAACAGTTGGGGCCGGATCCGGTGATTTTCTCCGCAAAACAGTACGGCGGCGACGGGACGTCTTGGCTTTTTATGGGGAAAGTCTCCGGAGAAGACGGGACTCGCGCTCCGTCGTGGATTGACTGCGTCACGTTTGAGCCTGTTGAACACTCTGCTCAAATCCTGAAATGAAGCATCTTTTATTTGCGGCATTGCTCGCAGCGCTTTCTTTCGTTCGTGTTTTCGCGGCGGACGCCGGCGTCTTGAAGGAAATCGTCGACGATGTCTTGGCGGAAGAAGCGCCGAACCTGAAGAATTCCCGCCCGGACGGGAAGCTGACGGCGCAAATCGCGCGACTTTCGGAATTCGCGGACGAACTTGAGCTGGAGGAACCCGCTTCTGCGGATGAGGCGTTGGAACAAGAGGAACTCTTCCGGAAAACGCTTCTGACGATGTCCGCACTGGAAGAACGGCGCGTTTACCGCTACTTGCTTTGGGCGGAAAACCAGCTGAGAATATGCACGAGGAAGAACTTCCCGGACTGTTCCCAGCAAGAGCTTTTCTCCTTGTACAAGACTTTGTCCGAGATCAATCTCAACGAAGTCAAGGAACCGATTTTGGCTCGGGAAATCACATCGGCGCTGGCGGGCATTTACGATTGTCTCGATTCGGCAAACAAGCCGGAAGCGCGGATATTTTCCGTGAGAAAGAACGCGGATTTTTATTCGAGAGAAAAGGCGAAAAATGAGAATCATTTCAGCCCCCGGAAAACGCCGTCGGATTTTTGATTCGCGTTTCGGACGCGCGCTGTGCCTTCTGTTGGGGCTTTTCTTTTTTCTCGGAGAAGAGCTTCGAGCCGATGTTCCCGCCGAAGCGCGCGGCATCAAGGCGGATGATCTTCTGACGCCGCCCTTGACGTTCCCGTTTCGCAGATGGGATTTCTTAGGAGGGAAATCCGTAAAGAAGTTGGCGGGGTGGGCGAAAGACCCAGGGTATGATGCATTTGGGTTCCCGAAATTCAAATCCATATGGGAACGGCCTCTCGGGCTTTTCGACAAAAAGCTTGCAACAGCCTCCAAGTACGGGCCGCGCCTGAACAAGGAGTTCGCGCAAGACGTCTTGAAAAACCCGAAACGTTGGGGGAAAATCCTGAGCGAGGATACGATTCGGCGCTACCGCATGGGCGATTACTCAAAGAACCCTGTGACTAAATGGGGAGAGCTGCTGGAATGGCACCACGACCGCGCCGGATATCGACTGGTTTTGGAATCAGAACACGAGGCGGCGCGTCATATCGGGGGAAATAAGCTATACGGCGTGAAAGCGGAGAAGGTGCTTAAAAACAATAAGCTCGCCAGCGGCATTCTTGCGAAGAGGTGGGGCAGCTTTGTTCTGTTCGACATCAGTGTATCGTCTGCCCGTCTGTTCTTTCTCGAACATGAACGCCGCTTGACTCCTTACGCGGCAGAGGCGGGAATAAGCGTTTTTTCCGGAGGGGTTGCCGCAGCGACGGAATTCGCCTTGTGGAAATCCCCGCTTTTGACGTTCGGGACGGCTCCGCTTTACGTCGGCGGAGTTCCCATCTCTCTCGGCGGTCCCGCCGCGTGGGTTTCCCTCGGCGTTTATATGGCTGCAAACATCGCGCTGTCCAGTCTGTGGGACGAATATCAACGGCGGGAGGCGGCGCGTGTCGAACGGCTCTGTCGGGACGCGGAGTTCGAGGTGCGCCGCGGGCTGTCGGAGGAGGCTGTCCGCGGGAACACGGAGCGCCTCCGAAGCGTCTTCGACTGACGCGGCGCGGTCCCGCGCTTTTCGCTTTACGGCGGGAACGCGGAAGAGTAGCTTTTCCCCCCGCATTATCACGAAAATGAGCAACGACAGTTCCTTCCTTTCCACGTGGGCGCGCAGCATCGCGCCGTCGCCGACGCTGGCGGTCGACGCCAAGGCGAAAGCGCTCAAAGCAGCCGGCAAAGACGTCTGCGGTTTCGGCGCGGGCGAGCCGGATTTCGACACGCCGAAATTCATCAAGGACGCCTGCGCGAAGGCGCTCGCCGAAGGGAAAACGAAATACGTGCCGACGCCTGGCATTCTCCCGCTGCGCAAGGCGATTGCGGCGGACTACGTTTCGCGCGGTTTCCGCAACCTGACGGAGGCGAACATCGTGCTCAGCCCCGGCGGGAAAATGTCCTGCTACCTCAGCATCGTCGCGACGATCAGCCCGGGCGACGAGGCGATCATTCCCGCGCCGTATTGGGTGAGCTATCCGGAAATGGTCAAGCTTGCGGGCGGCGTTCCCAAGTTCATTTCCGCGGAAGACACCGCCGGCTTCAAGGTCACGCCCGAGCAGCTTCGCGCGGCGATTACGCCGAAGACGCGCCTGTTCATCCTGACTTCGCCGTCCAACCCCACGGGAACGGTCTACACGCGCGAGGAAACGGAGGCGCTCGTCGCCGTCGCCGTCGAACACGGCATTTACGTTCTTTCCGACGAAATCTACGCGCATCTCACTTACGACGGCGTCGTCGCGAGCCATCCGGCGACGTTTTCGGACCGCGCGGCGGAGCTCGTCATCACGGCGTCGGGTTTCGCGAAAACTTACGCGATGACCGGCTGGCGTCTCGGCACGATCGCGGCGCCGCTCCCGATCGCGAAGGCGGTTTCCAGCCTGCAGAGCCAAATGTCGTCGAACTGCACGAGCTTCGCGCAGTTCGGCGCGCTCGCGGTTTTCGAGCAGCCGGAGAAAGCCGCGGAATCCGTCGCGGAAATGCGCGCGACGTTCGACCGCCGCCGCAAGATGTTCCTCGACGGGCTCAACGCGATTCCCGGCATTTCCTGCTACCGTTCGCAGGGCGCGTTTTATCTGTTCCCGAACATCAAGTCTTTCGGGCTGAGCTCCTCGGATTTCGCGGCGAAGCTGCTTGAGGAAGAGCTCGTCGCGGTCGTTCCCGGAATCGCTTTCGGCGCGGAAGGCTACATGCGCCTGAGCTACGCCGTTTCCGACGAGACCATCAGGAAGGGCATCGACCGCATCGCGCGTTTCTGCAAAAAGCTGCGCGGCGCCTGAGCCGCTTCCCGAGCGTTCCCGCCCGCCGCCGCGGGAACATCGTTGGAGAAGAAAGAAAAAGGAAAGCGTTCCCGCGCGCGCGACGGGGACGCTTTTCTTTTTTTCTCTTTCCGCGTTTTCGCTTTTTTTTTCGTTCCCGCGGAAGGCGTTCCCGCCGGCGTCAATTGACTTTGCGGCAGAGATAAATCGCGTAGGCGAGCATCAGCACGTTCGGCGCCCACGCCGCGACGACCGGCGGAAGCCACATCCCCGCACCGAGCATGTTGAAAATGTTCGTCAGCAGGTAATACGCGGCGAAGAGCCCGATGGATTTCGACACGCCGACCATCGGGTTCACGCGCACGCCGGAAACGGCGAACGGGATCGCGATCCCGACGACGATCAGGCAGCAGAACGGGCTGGCGAGAATCGAGTTGTAATACACTTCGTATTCGGCGATGCGCGGGTTGCTCGCCGCGTCGGTTTCGCGGAGAATGCGGCGGATTTCCGGAATCGAAAGGTCGCTCGCCTTGCGGCCCACAAGCGTCATCAGCGAGGGGTTTTCCGGGTAGTCCGAAATTTTCTTCTCGTCGAACGCCGGCTGGCGCACGAGCTGCCCGTCGGCGTATTCGAGCGTCTTCCCGTCGCGCAGCGTCCACGTGCCCGTGCTTTCGTCGTAATGCCCGGACTGGGCGACGACGGCGCTTTCGATGCGCCCGAGCGCGTCGCAGGCGTAGATGTTCACGCCGTAGGCCGTTCCCGTGTACGTGTTGTAGTTGGTGATGTACCACAGGCGGCGATCCGCGGCGTTGCTGAAGAAAAGCGTTTCGCCGCGCATGTTCGAGCGGTCGAAATTGCCTGCGCGTTCCCGAAACTCGAGTTCGCCTTCGGAGAGAATCGTCGCGGCGCGCTCCGTCGCGTAAGGCACGATCGACGCGTTCAGCAGCAGCATGACGAAGGACAGCGCCGTTCCCGCCGCCCAAAGCGAGCGCGTGATGCGGAAAATCCCCAGCCCCGCCGCGCGCAGCGCCGTCAGTTCCTGGTTTTTGTGCAGATGCCCGAGCGTGAAGAGCAGCGAGACCAGCAGCGACACGGGAATCACGATCGGCAGAAAGCCCAGCGAAATCATCGCGAAGAATTCGACGGACGTTCCCGTCGAAACGCCCCAGTCCAGCAGGTCCTGAAGATTGTTGTAGACGGCGGAAATGAGCAGCATCCCGATCATCGCGATGAGCGTCATCGCGAAAATTTTCAGCCATTCCCGCAGGATATGTCGGTCGATCAGCGGCATCGTAATGCCCATAACAGATAACGGATTGCGCGGGTTTTAGAAAGACGAAAAAAGGAGCGTTCCCGCGGCGGGCGGGAAGGAAATCGCCGCGGCGGCTCAAAAAGGAATGGCCGAAAAAGCGCTTGCGGGAGCGCTCTTTTTTTCAGAATCGCGGACGCGGAAATCGAAGCAGGGTCATGCGGGACGTTCCCGCAGGTTTCGTTTCCGTTTCAGTCTAACAAAAAATCATCTGCAGATTACGATGAAAAACTACATCACAGTCGCGGCTCTCCTCGCAGCGGGAACCGATTTCGCCAACGCCGACGTCACCACGGTGACGTTCGCACCTCAGAACAATCCGGGAACCGACCGCCCGCTTTGGAACTCCAACGGCACGGACGGCTACTACGTCGGGACGACGCTGGACACCGGCGACGCTTGGTTTTCCGGTTTCACGTGGGG
>DVOG01000109.1 GCA_018713755.1 Candidatus Spyradosoma merdigallinarum
GACGGAGCGAAGCTGATCCGCTTCGCGGTTATCCGGACGAATAATCATGATTTTTTCTTTCGGTTGAATGTTGAAAATTCCGACGGCTTCCGAAGCGCGCGTTCCCGCGCGAGCATTTTTTCCGCGAGCGCGTGCAGTCGCGGCAGCGTTCCCGCGGAAACGACGACGAGGTTCTCCAGCGCGGGAAACGCGTGCGCGCGGAAATGCGGCTTCCCTTTTTTCTCCGAAAGGAAAAAATACGCGCCGAGCGCCTGCATCAGGCGCTGCGCGGCGGCGAGCCGAAGATTTTTTTCCGCGGCGGCGTCGGCGGGAACGCCCGTTTCCCCGCAGTAAAACGCGAACAGCGCGCGCCGTTCCGTCTCCGAAATTTCGACGTAGGGATCGAATATCAGCGACGCGGCGTCGTACCATCCCGTGCCGACGCGCATGCCCTGAAAATCGATGAAGCGCGCCGCGCCGTCTTTCCACAGAATGTTTTCCGACTGAAAATCGCGATGCACGAGCTGCGGCGGGAGAGCGAGCAGAAAATCCGCCACCGCGGAAAGCTCCGCTTCCAGCGCCTCGCGTTCCCGCGCGGAGAGGGGAATTTTCAGCCCGTCGTCGAGCGCGTTTTCCAGAAAATAATCGCGTTCCCACTTGTAGTAGGCGCGGCTGAATCCGTCGCGCATGATCGGCGTTCCCGCGCCGAGGTCTTCCGGAGCGAAGCGGTGCAGACGCGCCGCGCCTTCGAGCGCGGAGCGGTAGGCGCGGGAACGCTCCGAAGAATTTCCGCGCGCGAGCGAACGCAAATCCGCCGCGCCGAGGTCTTCCATCACGATCAGATTTTCCGCAGGCGCGTCGCGCAGAATTTCCGGCGCGGGAACGCCGATTCTTTTCAGAAATCGCGCGATGCCGGCGTAATAGCGGTTCTCTTCTTTTTCGTCGTCGTAAAAGCAGAAAACGGCGGGAACGCCGCGAAACGGCGCACGGAAAAAACGCCGCGTCCCGCCGCCCTTTTTTATTTCTTCCGCGCCGCCGCGCGCGAGGAATTCCGAAAGCGATCCGTTTTCCATGAGCGCGAAAAATCACTGCGGGAACGCCGCGGTTTTCAGCGGAGCCAGGCCGTTCCCGCGCAGCAGCGCAAGCGCGGTTTTTTCCGCTGCGCGCATCGCTAGGCGGTCTTCGTCGGCGATGTCGTCGAAGCCGGCGAGATGCAGCCAGCCGTGCACGAGATAAAGCAGCAGCTCGTCGGCGGGAGCGACGTCCAGTTCCCGCGCGACGCGCAGCGCCTGGTCGACGCACACGCAGATTTCGCCGGCGAAGGCTTCGTCGGCGGCGGATTCGTCATGCGCGGGAACGGCGTTCCCGATCGCGCGTTCCCGCGGAACGGAGAAAATCTCGTCGCCCGGGAACGTGATGACGTCGGTTTTCGAAAAGTCGGCGAGAAACTCGCCGTGCATGCGGCAGATTTCGTCGTCGCCGAGAAACGCCACGGAAAGCGTTCCCTCGGGAAAATCCCACGGCGCGTTCCCGCGCAGAAAATCGAGAACCGCCGCGATTTCGCGCGCGTCGACGGAAAAATTTTCCCGCCCGCAGAACACTTCCGCCCCGCCGTTCATCTTCTTTCCCTCCGTCAGATGTCTTTTCTGACGATGCGCACGCGCGTGCGCTTTTCCTCGGGAACGGGTTCGGGCGCGACGCCGCCGGCTTCTTTCGGATATTCGATGCGGGAATGGAACGTCGTCAGCACGGAGCTCACGAGACTGCGGCGGATGGCGTAAATCTGCGAAAGCGTAATCGGGCATTCGTCGAATTCGCCGTCCTGAATGCGCGCGCGGATGAGCGAAGCGACGAGGTCTTCGACCGCCTGCGGCGAGATTTTCTTCAGCGAGCGCGACGCGGCTTCCACGACGTCGCACATCATCACGACCGCCGCTTCCAGCGTCTGCGGCTTCGGCCCTTCGTAGCGGAAATTCGCTTCGGAAACCGTTCCCGCGCCCTCGCCCGTTCCCGCGGCGGCGAGGTCTTTCGCTTTTTTGTAAAAATACCCGACGAGGCTCGTGCCGTGGTGCTGTTCGATGATGTCGCGCACGCGCTCCGGCAGGTGGTATTCCACGGCGAGTTCCGCGCCGTCGCGCACGTGGCTTTTGATGATCAGCGCGGACATTTGCGGCGTGATGCCGTCGTGCGGATTCGGCCCGCCGGCCTGATTTTCCGTGAAATATTCGGGCTTGAACGTTTTGCCGATGTCGTGGAAAAGCGAGGCGCAGCGGCAGAGCGCCGTGTTGGCTCCGATTTCGTGCGCCGCCTGTTCCGCGTAGTTGGCGACCATCACGCAGTGGTGAAACGTTCCCGGCGCGACGAGCTGGAGTTTCCGCAGCAGCGGGTGATTGAAGTCCGCGAGCTCAATGAACGTGATGTTCGTCCGCGCGCGGAAAACGCCTTCGAGCACGCTCAGCAGCCCGGCGGAGACGATCCCGTAAAACAGCCCGATGAGAATCGCCGAAACCGTGTTCAGCGCGATCTGCAGCCAGGACGTTTCCGCGTAATAGCCGATGCAGACGGCCGTCACCGCCATCGCGAGCCCGGAATAAAAGCCGGCGCGCACCAGCGTCGAACGCTTCATCGCGTCTTTGGAAATCCACACCGCGATCAGCGACGCCACGGAAATCATCATCAGAATCTGAATGTTCCCGCCGAGCATCAGCGCCGCGATCGCGCCGACGAACAGCGACGAAAGCACGCCCAGCGACGCTCCCGCAATCGCCGAGACGGAAATCGCCACGACCGCCGGCGACGACAGCCAAACCAGCGCGTCGCCCATCGAGCCGAACGCGCGCACGACCGTCTCCGACTCCGTCAGCTCGAGAATGCCGCGAATCAGCAAAATGTTGATGACGGAAATCACGCCGGAAAAAAGAAACCTGCGCCGCATGCGCACGCCGCCGCTCGGCAGCAGCAGCAAGCGGTAAATTCCCGCGATGACGACGACGCAAAAGACGTAGAGCAGATTCGTCAGAAACGAAATCGACAGCCCGAAGCGCCGCCCTTCGTGGTCCGCCTGCGCCGCGCGGTACGCGAGCCAGCGCTCCGCAATCTCATCGTCGACGCGCATTCCCGGCAGCAGCAGCGGCGTGCCTTCTTCGACGCGCACGACCACGGGACCGACTGCC
>DVOG01000016.1 GCA_018713755.1 Candidatus Spyradosoma merdigallinarum
TTTTCCGCCGCTTCTTTTTCTCCGGGGAAATCGGCGGGAACGCCGTCGGTCGCGTCGCTTCCTTCGTTGACGCGCGGCGCCGTCTCGGGAACGGCTTCGGCGCGCGCGGGAACGGCGGAGGCGATTTTTTCGGCGGCGGCGCGCAGTTCCGCAAGGCGTTTTTCCGCGGCGTCGATTTTCTCGCGAAGCTCCTGCAGCTGCGGCGCGATTTTTTCTCCGACGGCTTCGGGCAGGTTTTCGAAACGCTCGTCGAGCGCGCGGCTGATTTTTCCGAAAAAGTCGTCCAGGTCGTCCGCGATGTCGACGTCGCGCGCGGCGAGTGCGTTTTTCTCGATTTCGTTTTGGCGCTCGGCGAGAGCGGCGATGCGGCGGACGAGCGTTTCTCCGAGCGAGCGCAGATCCTCGTGGATGACCTGCTGGTTGGCGAGGATTTTGCGCGCGGCTTCGTCGTCCGGCCGCGGCTGCGGCGTTCCCGCGCGCGGCTTTTTCGCTTCGAGAATGAACGGGAGGGTCGCGCAGATTTGCCCGACGACGAGCACGGCGGCGAGCAGCGTCAGCGTTCCCGCGCCGTGCGTTTCCCGGCTGACGTAAAAGAGCGCCGCCGCGGCCGCCGCGACGAAGATGATGGGGAGAGCGATTTTTTGCATGGCGGAAAACTGCGCGTTCAACGATGCGCGCGCGCGTTCCCGCGGGCAAGTTGAAAATGCGGCGGCGGAAACATTCTTGCCGTTCGAGGAGGGCGCGTTCCCGCGGCGCGATTTTTTTTCAGCTCACGAAGCCGACTTTGCGGTAGACTTTCGCGAGCGTGCGGTTCGCCGTCCGCTGCGCGGTTTCGGCGCCGGCCTTGAGCACGGCGTCGAGGTGGTCTTTTTGCGAAACCAGTTCTTCGTAGCGGTCGCGAATCGGGGAAAGCAGCGCGACGACGGCGTCGGCGACGGCTTTCTTGAACTCGCCGTAGCCTTTGCCGGCGAAGGCGTCCTCGACGGCTTCCGGCGTCGTTCCCGCGGCGGCGGCGTAAATCGAAATCAGGTTCGTCACGCCGGGCTTGTTTTCGGGATCGCGGCGAATCGAGCCTTCGGAGTCCGTGACGGCGGACATGATTTTTTTGCGGATCGCGTCGTTCGAGTCGATGATGTAGACGGTTCCCGCCTGGTTGGGGTCGGATTTCGACATTTTCGCGGTCGGCGTCTGCAGCGACATGATGCGCGCGCCGGCTTCTCCGATGAAGGGCTCGGGAACGTTGAAGGTGGGCGAATACGTCGCGTTGAATTTTTCCGCGAGGTCGCGCGTGATTTCCAGGTGCTGCTTCTGGTCTTCGCCGACGGGAACGACGTGCGCGTTGTAGAGCAGGATGTCCGCCGCCATCAGCGCGGGATAATAGAGCAGGCCGGCGCCGACGGAAATTTGCTTTTTCGCTTTGTCCTTGAACTGCGTCATGCGCTCGAGCTGTCCGAGCGGGCAAAGGCAGCTGAGCACCCACGCCAGCTCCGTGTGTCCGATGACTTGGCTTTGCGCGAACAGCGCGCTTTTCGCGGGATCGAGCCCGCACGCCATGTATTGCGCGAGGCAGGAATACGTGTTGCGCCGCAGGTCCGCGGGAACGGTCGGCACGGTGATCGCGTGCTGGTTGGCAATCATGAAGTAGCAGACGAAGTCGTCCTGCATTTTTTTCCAGTTGTGCGCGGCGCCCAGGTAGTTGCCGAGGTGAAGCCGCCCCGTGGGCTGCATGCCGGTGAGGACGACGGGTTTCTGCCGCGCTGCGGTCTCTGGTTGATTTTCGGACATGGTTTGAAAAAAAACGTAGCGCTCATCATGGCGCGCCGCTCGGGATTCCGCAATGAAGAAGCGCGGCGGGAACAGCTCTCGCGGGAGAATGGCGCGTTCCCGCGCAAAAAACGTTTACACGCGCCGCGAATCGTCGCACAATGAGGACTCATCCCGTTTCTCCCCGAATTCCACGCTTTTATCGTCTTATGAAAACGCTCATCAAAAACGCACACGTCATCTCGCCCGGAATCGATCTCGCGGGCGGCTCCGTTCTCGTCGAAGACGGGAAAATCGCGCAGGTCTGCGGCGCCGGCGCTCCCGTGCCCGCGGCGGACGAAACGCTCGACGCCGGCGGGCAGATGCTCATGCCGGGCTTCATCGACATTCACTCGCACGGCGCGGGCGGCGCGGACACCTGCGACGGCACGGTCGAAGCGCTCGAAAAAATCGTCTCCTGCAAAATCAAGGAAGGCGTGACGACCTGGTTGCCGACGACGCTGACGCTCGGCTACGACACGCTCGAGAAGGTGATGCGCGCCGTCGCCGAATACCGCAAGGCGCCGCGTTCCGTCAAGATTCCCGGCGTCCACCTCGAAGGGCCGTTCGTGAATCCGAAAATGTGCGGCGCGCAGAATCCCGACTTTCTCAAAAATCCCGATTACGCGATCGTCGAAAAGCTGAACGCGATCGCTCCCGTGCTTGTGATCACGCTCGCGCCGGAGCTTGAAGGCGCGACGGACTTCATCGCCAAGGCGACGGCGCTCGGCGTGCGCTGCTCGGCGGGCCACAGCGCTGCGACGCACGCGCAGTTTCTCGCGGCGAAAGCGGCGGGGCTCGCGCACCTCACGCACTTCTGCAACCAGATGTCGCCGCTGCACCACCGCGAAATCGGGCTGGTCGGCTCCGGTTTCCTCGATTCCACGATCAAGGCGGAAATGATCTGCGACAAGGTGCACCTTTGCCCGGACATGCTCGCGACGGCGTTCAAGGTGATGACGCCCGAGCGCATCATGATGATTACGGACTCGCTCGCCTGTTCCGGTTTGCCGGACGGACCGTCGCAGCTCGGCGGACTGCCGATCATGGTCAAAAACGGCGAGGCGCGGCTGATGTCGGGAAATCTCGCGGGATCGACGCTGAACTATTCGCTCGGCATCCGCAATATCCGCGAAATCACGGGACTCCCGCTCAGCGAAATCGTCAAGGCGACGTCGTGGAACCAAGCGCAGTCCCTCGGCCTGCACGACCGCGGAAAAATCGCGCCGGGCTTCGCCGCGGACTTCGTGCTGCTCGGCGAAGACTTCCTCGTCACGAAAGCTTTCGTGGACGGCGTCTGCAAATTCGAACGCTGATCGTTCCCGCAGAAAAATCTCCGCATCCTCTCCGGCGGGAACACGGTTTCGCGTTCCCGCCGTTTTTCTCCCGATGAGCAGAAAAGCGTCCGTCATCATCGTCGGCGGCGGCGGCCGCGGCACGATTTATTCCCGTCTCCTGCGGGAAATGCCCGAGAAGGCGAAAGTCGTCGCCGTCGCCGAGCCGCGCGAATTTTTTCGCCGACGCATCGCGGAAATGCACGACGTTCCCGCGGAGAACGCCGCGGCGGACTGGCGGGAGCTCGCCGCGCGCCCGAAGTTCGCGGACGCGGTCGTCATCGCCACGCAGGACCGCATGCACCTCGAGCCGACGCTCGCTTTCTCCGAAAAAAAATACCACATCCTGCTGGAAAAGCCGCTCGCGCCCGATCTCGACGGCTGCCGCCGCCTGGTCGAGGCCGTCGCCCGCAGCGGCGTAATTCTTTCCGTCTGCCACGTGCTGCGCTACACGGAGTTCACGCGCGCGCTCAAGGCGCTGCTCGACGCGGGAACAATCGGGAAAATCGTTTCCGTGCAGCACTTGGAGCCGGTCGGGCACTGGCGTTTCGCGCACTCGTTCGTGCGCGGGAACTGGCGGCGCGAAAGCGAGTCTTCGCCTGTGCTGCTCGCGAAATCCGCGCATGACATCGACTGGATCCGCTACATCGTCGGCTCGCCCGCGGCGCGCGTTTCGTCGTTCGGGTCGCTGATGTTTTTCAGGCAAGAAAATCGCCCGGCGGGAGCGTCGCCGCGCTGCGCGGATTGCGCCGTCGCGGGAACGTGCCCCTACGACGCCGTGAAATTCTACACGGAGCGTCTGCGCGCGGGAACGCTCGACGCCTACGTCGAAAGCGTGACGGGAACGCCGACGCAGGAAAGTTTGCTCGAAAACCTGCGCGTCGGCCCCTACGGGCGCTGCGTGTTCGCGTGCGACAACGACGTCGCCGACCATCAGGTCGTCAACGTCGAGTTCGAAAGCGGCGCGACGGCGTCGTTCACGCTCGCGGGCTGCTCGAAATACGGCGACAGACGCATCACGATTTTCGGTTCCCTCGGCGAAATTTCCGGCGACGGAGAAAATATTTTTCTCAGTTCTTATCTCGCGGGAACGACGGAGCGCGTGCCCGTTCCCGCGCCGCGCATCGCCGAAGACCGCCACGGCGGCGGCGATTTCAACCTCCTCGACGCTTTCGTCGAGGCCGTGCTTTCGGGCGACGCGCGCGGAATCGTTTCCGGCGCGGATGTTTCCCTCGAAACGCACGCGCTCGCGTTCGCCGCGGAAGCCGCGCGCCGCGAAAACCGCATCGTCGAAATGCGCGATTTTCTTCGCTGACGTTGCCGCGCGCGCGTTCCCGCGCGGCGTCGATTTTATGACCAAGATGAATTTCGGAAACGAGCACGCCGGAAAGATTCGCCTGGAAGACGTCGGGAAATCGGATTGGCGGGAGTTCAAAACGCAGGCGCAGCGGGCGCTGACCGCGGCCGTCGCGGAAAAATTCGGCTTCCGCGGGCTCGTTCCGCTCGAAGAGGATTTTCGGGAGTTGCTGAAAAAGCAAGGACTTCATCTGAAGTTTTTCGTCGCGGGAACGGAAAAAATCGGCGGCGCAGCCGTGCTGTCCGACGAAAAGACGCGGCGCTGCTTCGTCGAGCTGTTTTTTCTGCGGGAGGAATTCCAAGGGCGCGGCTTGGGCGTCGCCGCTTGGAAGTCGCTTGAAGACGCGTTCCCGCGGACGAGGCTCTGGAAACTGTGCACGCCGTATTTCGAAAAACGGAACATTCATTTTTACGTGAACAAATGCGGCTTCCGCATCACGGAATTCGTGAACGCCCGGCACAGAAGCGCCGACGAAAACTGCAACAGCCCCGCCGGCGAAGAAGGGCCTTGGCGCGACGAGCTTCTCGTCTTCGAAAAACCGACGCCGCGTCCCGGCATCGCGTGAACCCGCGCGTCGCGAAAAAATCCGCGAAATCGCCGTTGAGCCGATTTCGCGGATTTTTTTTTAAGTGGTGGTGAGAGAGGGATTCGAACCCCCGAACGGAAAACCGAATGGATTTACAGTCCACGCCCTTTAGCCACTTGGATATCTCACCGATGTGAAAAGGAAATACAAAAATGTTCCGTTTCCGCGATTTTTGCAAGCGTTTTTTGTTTCTCGAGAGGAGATTTTTCATTTGAAAAAAAACCTCTCGGCGGAAAGACTTTGCGCATGAACTACCTGCACGCGTATTGGAGAATGGCCTACATCGAAGCGCCGAAAAAAGACGCCGCGCCGAAGAGCGACGACCCGTTCGCCGAGATTCCGAAAGTCGCGGACGAAAAGTCCGTTCATCTGCTTTATCGCGGGAAAACGGGCTACCTCGTTCTGAACACGTTCCCGTACAACGCCGGGCACCTGCTCGCCATTCCTTATCGCGCCGTTCCCGCGCTCGCGGAGCTGACGCCGGAAGAGCGCGCAGACCTGATGGAGCTGATCGTGCTCGCGCAGAAAATTCTCTCCGACGCGCTGCATCCGCACGGCTTCAACGTCGGCTTCAATTTCGGCGCGTCCGCCGGCGCGGGCATCCCGAAGCACCTGCACTGCCACATCGTGCCGCGCTGGGAGGGCGACAGCAATTTCATGCCGGTCATTGCTGACACGCGCACGCTTCCCGCGTCGCTCGACATGATGTGGGAGCGGCTGAAGAAATTCACGCCGCCGCACGTCGCCTGAACCGCAGCTCCATCGGGAACGGCAGATGCTTGATTTTTTCGAGGAGGACGCCGCGCGCGCCGCGGGAACGCCCGACGCGGAAACGCCGCTTTCCGTGACGGAATTCACGCGGCGCATCCGTGCGCTCGTCGAAAACGCGTTCGGGGACGTCCGCGTCCGCGGCGAAGTATCGAATTTGCGGATACAGTCGAGCGGGCACGCGTATTTCACGCTGAAGGACGCCGGCGCGCAGCTTTCCGCCGTCGCGTTCCGCGGCACGCTCGCGCGGTCTGAGACGCGTCTGCGCGAGGGGATGCAGCTCGTCGTGTCCGGGAAAATCAGCGTTTACGAGCCGCGCGGGAACTATCAGATCGTCGTTCGCGCTTTTCAGGAAGAAGGGCTCGGGCGGCTGCAGGAGGCTTTCGAAAAACTGCGCCGCAAGCTCGAAGCCGAAGGGCTTTTCGACAAGAGCCTGAAGCGCGCGATTCCTCCGCTCCCGCGGACGATCGCGTTCGTCACGTCGCCGACGGGAGCGGCGATCCGCGACTTCATCAGCATTCTGCGCCGGCGCGGCTGGAAGGGGCGGCTGCTCGTCGTTCCCGCCAAGGTGCAGGGCGTCGGCGCCGCGGAAGAAATCGCGCGCGGCATCAAGTCGGCGAACGCCGTGCGCGGGCTGGAGCTGCTCGTCGTCGGACGCGGCGGCGGAAGCCTCGAAGACCTCTGGTGCTTCAACGAGGAAATCGTCGCGCGCGCCGTGCGCGCTTCCCGCGTTCCCGTGATTTCCGCCGTCGGACACGAAATCGATTTCACGCTGAGCGACTTCGCCGCGGATCTCCGCGCGGAAACGCCTTCCGCCGCCGCGGAATACATCTCGAGCGCTCGCATGGAAATGACGGATCGCGTCGACGCCGCTTCCGCGCAGCTCGAGAATCTGACGGAGCGCGCGATTCAGGATTTTTCTCAGCACGTCGATCTGCTCGAGTCCAAGCTCGCGCGCAATTCTCCGTTGAACCGGCTGCATCTTGCGCGGGAACGGCTTTCGGGAACGGCGTCGCGCCTTGCCGCCGCTTCCGCCGGGCGCATTTCCCGCTTGCGCGAAACGCTTTCCGCCGCCGCGTTTTCGCTCGAGCGGCAGAACCCGGAGCATCGCGTGAAGCTTGCGCGCCTGCGCCTCGAACAGCTCGCGACGCGCTTGTCTGCGTCGGGCTTGGACGCGACGCTTCGCCGCGGATTTGCCGTCGCCCGCGACGCGAAAACCGGAAAAATCATCGGGCGTTCCCGCGAGGTCGGCTTCGGGCAGCTCGTCGAGCTTCAGTTCGCCGACGGGCGCACGCGCGTCGAGGGGCGCGATTTGAATTGAAAATGAACGGCGGAGAAAAAGACGGCGGCGGCGCGTTTCGGCCGCGCGTTCCCGCGGGAACGGCGGCGCGGGACTTGCCCGTCGCGCTCACCGTCGCCGGCTCGGATTCCGGCGGCGGCGCGGGCATTCAGGCGGATTTGCTGACGTTCGCCGCGCACGGCGTTTTCGGGACGACGGCGATTTCCGCGCTCACGGCGCAGAATCCGCGCGGCGTTTCCGGCGTCCATCCCGTTCCCGCCGCTTTCGTGCTCGAACAGGCGGAGCAGGTTGCCCGCTTTTTCCCCGTTTCCGCGGCGAAGACGGGAATGCTCGCCGACGCGGAAATCATTTCCGCCGTCGCCGATTTTTTCTCGGCGCATCGGGAAATTCGGCTCGTCGCCGATCCCGTGATGATCGCGACGAGCGGCGCCCGGCTGATCGACGAAGACGCGGTTTCCGCGCTGCGGGAACGCCTGCTGCCGCTCGCGTCGCTCGTCACGCCAAATCTCGACGAAGCGGAAGTCCTGCTCGGAGAAAAGTTTTCGTGGCGCGGGAACGCCGCCGCCGAGGCGGAGGAAATGCCGCGCTCGGCGCAGCGGCTCGCCGACGCGCTCGGCGTTCCCGCGCTGCTCAAGGGCGGGCACGGCGCTGGCGCGAAGATTCTCGACGTGCTCGCGTTTCCGGGAGACGCCGCGTCCCGTTTCGCGGAAGTTCACGCGCGTATCGAAGAGACGGATACGCACGGGAGCGGCTGCACGCTTTCCGCGGCGGTCGCCGCGAATCTCGCGCTCGACGCGGGGAAGAATTTCGGAGAAAAAGAGCGGCTCGTCCGCGCCGTTTCGCGCGCGGCGGCATACGCGGCGCGCGGCATCGCGTTCCCGCTGCGCGTCGCCGGCGCGCGGTTCATCGCGCATTTGTGATCGCGCGCGTCAAAGGAAAACGCCGCCGCCCAGCAGCGTTTCGCCGTCATAGAGCGCGAGAATCTGCCCGGACGCGAGCGCGCGTTGCGTCTCCTTGTAAAGGATGCGCGCGCCGCCGTTCCCGTCGGGAGAGAAGACGATCGGCGTCGAGGCGTCGCGGTAGCGCACGCGGGCGAGGAGCTCGCGCTCTTCCGTCACGGGGCGATTGATCCACGAGAGATTTTTCACGCGGGATTCGTTCGTGTAAAGACCGGGAACGTCGGGGTGGTCGAAGGCGACGACGAGCTCGTTTTCTTCGAAGCGTTTGGCGACGACGACGTAGTGTTCGTCGTCGGCGTTCGAGGGAACGCCGATTCCGCGGCGCTGACCGATGGTGTAGCGATGCAGGCCCTTGTGCTCGCCGAGGATTTTTCCCGAAAGATCCACGACGGCGCCGGGCTTTTCGGGAATGTATTGCCCGAGAAATTCGTTGATGCGGATTTTTCCGATGAAGCAGATGCCCTGGCTGTCTTTGCGCGCGGCGTTGGGCAGCCCCGCCTCCGCGGCGACGGCGCGCAGTTCCCGTTTGAGCAGATGCCCGACGGGGAAGAGCGCGCGGCGCGCCTGCTCCTGACGCAGCAGCGCGAGAAAATAGCTTTGATCCTTGCCGGGATCGTTCCCGCAAAGAATGTCCGCCGAGCCGTCCGCGTTCACGCGTTTCCGCGCGTAATGTCCCGTGGCGACGAAGTCGAAGCCGTCGGCGAAGGCTTTTCGGGCGAACACGCCGAATTTCATTTCGCGGTTGCAGAGCACGTCCGGATTCGGCGTGACGCCGCGTCTGTATCCGTCCACGAGATAGGCGACGACGTGTTCGCGGTAGTCTTCGATCAGATCGACGACGCGGAACGGGATGCCGAGCTTTTCCGCGACGGCGCGCGCGTTCGCGACGTCGTCCTCCCATGGGCATTCGCCGAAAAATTTTCCGCCTTCCTCGTTCATCCACGTGCGCATGTAGGCGGCGCTTACGTCGTGCCCTTCGCGCTTCAGCAGAAGCGCGGCGACGGCGCTGTCGACGCCTCCGGAAAGCGCTACAAGAACTTTTGCCATAGTTTTTTTTTCTAAGAGACGAAAAGGACGATCGCCGCCGCGACGTCGCGCGCGTGCGTGAGGGAAATCAGAACGCGCGCGCCGCCGCGTTCCCGCAGCGCTTTTTCCGCGCGGGCGGAAAGCTGCGGCACGGGAGCGCCGCGCTCGTCGCAGAGCACGCCGAAGTCCGTGAGCGAAAATTCCGCGCCGACGCCCGTGCCGAGCGCCTTGGAAAACGCCTCCTTCGCGGCCCAGCGCGCGGCGAACGACGCCCATTGCGCGTTCCCGCGGGAACGGCACAGCGCGGTTTCTTCCGGCGTGAAAACTTTTTCCGCGAAGACGGTTCCGCTGCGTTCGAGCGCGCGCCGCACGCGGGCCGCGGACTCGATGTCGATGCCGGCGGCGACGACGTTCGTTCCCGCAGGAATCGGCGGGAACGCGGGAAAAATTCCGCTCTCTTCCGGCGTATCCAATTTTTTTAATACGTTTCTTTTTTCGCTTCCGCGGGGAAAGGTTTCACGGGCGCGGGGGCACGGTCAGCCCGTTGCGGATGCGCGCCTTCATTTCGCGGACGGCTTCTTCGATGCCGGTCATCAGCGCGCGGCAGAGAATCGAGTGCCCGATGTTCAGTTCGTGCAGGTGCGGCACTTCGACGATTTCGGCGACGTTCACGTAGCTGATGCCGTGTCCGGCGTTGGAGGCGATGCCGACGTTCGCGGCCGCTTCCGTCGCGCGGCACAGGCGGCGCAGCTCGCGGGAACGCGCGTCGCGGTCGTAATAGGCGTTGGCGTAGGCGCCGGTGTGAAATTCGATGAACGGCGCGCCGATTTTTTCCGCGGCGTCAATTTGCTTCTGTTCGGGATCGAGAAAGAGGCTGACGACGATGCCCGCCGCGGCGAAGTCCGCCGCGATGCCGCGGAGCTCGTCGATGCGCGCGGCGGCGTCGAGGCCGCCTTCCGTGGAAACTTCCTCGCGTCGCTCGGGAACGATGCAGACCGAATCCGGCTTCAGCTTCAGAGCGAAGTCGACCATCTCCGGCGTCGCCGCCGTTTCGAGATTGAGACGCGTGCGGATCGACTCGCGCAGACGCTGCACGTCGCGTTCCTGAATGTGGCGGCGGTCTTCGCGCAGATGCACGGTGATGCCGTCCGCGCCGGCCTGTTCCGCGGCGAGGGCGAGGGCGAGCGGATCCGGCTCGACCATCTGTCCGCAGGTGCGCGGATATTCGCGGTAGCGCGCCTGGCGCAGCGTTGCGGAGTGGTCGATGTTGACGCCGAGCAGAATCGTTTTTTTCATGGCGGCATTATCGGCCAAACCGCGCGGGAACGCCATTAAAATCAGCGGCCGCGGTAGCCTCCGGCGTTTCGCCGCTGTTCGGCTTCTTCCCGCTTTCTTATCGCGTATTCGAGGTTCGCGCGTTCCCGCGCGAGATTCTCCGCTTTCCCTCTCGGAACGCCTTTCCGCTGAAGCTCCTCGGTTTTTTGTCGAACGGTCTGCTCGTAGGCGAGCCTTTCGGCGTTCGAGTCGTTCCCGTTCGCCTTGGCGCGAAGAATCTGAAGCTCCGCCTCTTCTTCTCTCACGGCTTCCGCCGCTTTCTTTTCGTATTCAAGGCGCAATTGTTCCCGCGCGCGCGTCGTTGCTTCCTGAAGGGAAAAACCGTTTTTTTGCAGTTCCTCGACTTTTTGGCGCTCTTCGCGGGCGAGTTCGAGTCTTTGAGCCAAGGCGTGATTCCCCGCGGCTTCCGCGCGCAGGATGCGCAGGTCTTCTTCGACTTCTTCCCGCGAGGCGCGAATCTTCTCTTCGGATTCGTCCTTCGCTTTCTTTGCCCGCTTTTCGCTCAGCTGCTTTTCAAGATCGATGTATTTCTGCACGGATGCGTCGACTTGCGCAAGCGACACGCCCGCCGCGAGAAATTGTTCCCGCAGTTCCGCGCGGAGAAGCTCTTCTTTGATTTCGGAAAGCTTTTCTTCACCGGCGATCTCCGCCTGCATGAGCTGCACTTTTTCCCGCAAGGCTTTCCGCGCGGAAGCTGCCGCGGCTTTGATCGACTCGATGCTTTTCCGCGTGGACAGAAGTTCCTTCGCGCGGGCGGCTTCTTCTTCCGAAAGCGTTTCGGCGCGTGAAAGCTCCGTCAGTTCCCGCTCGAGGGCTTCGAGACTTTCCGCGCCGACGAGCGCGAGCTCGACGCTGATTTTTGCGGACGCGCTTTGCGCGGCGGCGACGGAAAGTTCAGCGCGCGTCTTTTTCAGTTCTTCGGCGGCGATGTTTTCCGAAATTTGGTTCATTTCCCGCGGAATGCGTTCCGCGTCCTGCGCGGAGAAAGCTTGCGCGGCGCCGAGGCTGAGCAGAGAAACGAATAGCGCGTTTTTAGAGATTTCAGAGACGTTCATAACGCCGAAAATCAAAAGAAAATTCGGGCGCGGAGTCAAGAATACGAGAAACCCGCGTAACGCCTGGCGAATTTCGGCAGATTGCCGCAACAGCAATGGGGGATGGGATTGCGGAAGGCGGGCAGAGGGCTGAAAATCATTTCTGCACGGATTGAAGCAAGAGAACAGTTCCTAATCTCCGCCGGCCGTTTTATCCGTTAAAAGAAAACTGCCTTTGCCGCGGGTTGTTATGACACGCCTTTTTTCTTGAGATTTCTGTCGTTCTTTTCCGACAGCGAAAGCAGGACATCTGCGGGAGTTTTGAATAGGTAGTTTGCCGGTATTTCTTGCGCTTCCGCATTTCCCCACGCGGCAAGTCCGAAATCCAGCCCGGCATTTTTCGCACACTGACTGTCGTAAACGGTATCTCCTATATAAACGGCATCCCCGGCATGTATGTGGGCTGTGTTCAGATAGGTCAGCAAAGGATCAGGAAAAGGTTTGGGACGAGCGGCGTCTTCCACGCATATCACGGTGCCGAAATAGTCGGACAACGCAAAAAACGGGGCGGCAAAATCAGCCGCGTATTCGTTTCGGGTCTTGGATGTGACGATGCCCAGTTTGCAGCCGTTCGTTTTCAAGCTGCTCAATAACTCCGGGATGCCGTCGAAGAGCCGGATGCGGGATTTGTATTTCAGCAGATGCTCATTCCACCTGTCATTGGCGCGTTCCGTATCCGTTATGCCCAATTTGCGCAAGGCCACACTGCCCGGTATTCCAAGCGCGAATTTCAGTTCATGCCTTCCGATGTCCTTATGCCGCATTTCCCGCACGGTATCTTGCAGGCTTCGCAGTATGGCTTCTTCCGTATCGATCAGCGTCCCGTCGATATCGAATAGGATATGCTTGTACTTTCCCATCGCCGCCAGCTGTCAGATTCCGTTATCAATTTTCTTTATCACCCGGCAAGGATTGCCCGCCGCCGCGCAGTTGGCGGGAATGGAACAGGGACACTTTCTTGTGCGCAAAACCGTTTTTGCAATCTTCGGATTTTCGCTTTCGATGAAAGGTTCTCCCGCCAAGCATTTTCTCGTATTCCGTTTTCATAGTCTCTGCATTTTTAATCGAACTCCACCTGCCAGTTCTTGTCCGAACGGGCGGCAAAGCACATTTCTATTTGTTGATAACTGTTCTTGTCCACCGACAAGGGAGGCAGTTCGTTCAACCCGAAATAACCGCTTCCGACGGTTTCGATATTCGGATGGAAGCATCCGCCTTTCACCTCGCAAAGCACGAATACCTTGCACACATTGTAAGCGTATGGAGGCTGGTTGTGCAAGTTGCGGTCGTGCAGAGCGATGACCCGCACCGCTTCCACGTCAAGTCCGGCTTCTTCCTTCACTTCCTTGACGGTATTCGACTTCACGGTCTCCATCACATCCACCCATCCGCCGGGCAGGGACCAAGTCCCGTCATTTTCTTCTACCAACAAAATCTTATCATCCTTGAAAATAGCTGCGCGGGTATCGAGCTTGGGAGTCTGAAATCCCGTCTCATTGCAAAACAAATCTTTCACTTGTGCCAGAGGAAGCTCGCCTTGCAGGCTGATTATCTCGGCGGCGATTTCCCGGACGCGTTCAAACCGCTCCTTGTCAAAAGGGTCTTTTGTGTAAGTCAGTCCCGCTTGCGCAATGAACTGAAGTTCTTTGGCCCATTCAAGCCATCGGCGTTCCTGCTCTCGTTTATTCATCATCGTTGCGGATCATTTAATTTTGAAAAAATAGGAAAAATTCCCGCGCGCTTTTTTGCGGCGGGAACGCCGGGGCGTTGCGCTACGGCGCGTATTTTTTCAGCGTTCCCGCGAAGCGGAAAAGCCCGTTCCCGCCGAGCGGCGAGAGCGTTCCCGCAAGAACGGCGACGTCGCCGCGCTCCCACTCCGCCGCGATTTTTTTGACTTTGCTTTTTGAGAGGCCGCGCGTCGGAATTTCCGCGGAAATCTTTTCTCCGCGCGGGTTGACGCCGACGAAGCGCAGGCAGCTCTTCGTCGCTTCCAGCGGGGAGACGAGGCGCACGACGTCCGCGGCGCCTTCGGGAACGGCGAACGTCCTCCCCGGCGTTTTTCCGAGCGCGCACCAGGAAAACTTGAGGACGGAGAGATCGCGGAAAAGCGTGCGGTTCAGGAAAGCGAGGGTTTCCGGCGGCGTCCATTTCCGCGCTTCGTGATTCCAGAAAATGCCTTCGCGCAGCAGCGGGCACGGGTGCGCGCCGAGTTCGGGAGCGAGGCGGAAAAACGGCTTTCCGGGATTCGCCGCGAACGCGTCGCTCGCGCGCTGGAGGCGTTCCGCGGTGATTTTCAGCGCGGGTTCGAGAGCGACGAGCGCGCCGCGTTCCGCGAGCAGCGGCGCGAGGCTTTTCAAAAACGGCGCAGCATCGGCGGGCGCGGGAACGGCTTCGTTCAAACTCCATCCGAGCAGAATCAAATCCTGCGGCGGCAGCGCAAGATCCGCGGGAACTCCTTTGCGCAAATCGGCGCGGACGGTTTCGACGGCGACGTTCCCGCCGGCCGCTCCCGCCGCCGCGAACGCTCTTGCCGCGTCGAGCGCGGCGCGGGAACGGTCAAGCGCCGTAATGAGAATTTTTCTTTCCGGGAAAATCTCCCGCAGTTCCGCCGCCGCCGCGAAGCCGCAGGGTGCGGCGCCGCTGCCGAGATCGAGCACGCGCAGCGGGGCGGGAGCGTCTTCCGGCGCGCGCCCGCAGAGCCCGAAAAGCCTGCGCAGGGCGAAACGCGCCCGCGCAAAGCTTTGCGGGAAGAAAAACAGTCCGTAGGCGGCGAGCAGGCGCGGCTCGCTCATGTAGTCGCGGAATTTGCCGTCGCGGGGACGTTCCGTCGTGAAAAGGTCGCTGAGCGCGCGGACGTCGGTGCGCGCCTTTTCGAGCAGCGTTTCCGTGTCCGTTCCCGCGGGAACGGACAGCGCCGCGCGGGTTTTTTCGAGCCAGAAAATTTCGGACGGAGACGGCATTTTCTTTTTACGCGGCGTAATCCGTCGGGTCGGGAACGCCGGCTTCGCGGAAAGCCTGCGCGCGCTCGATGCAGGTGGCGCACTTGCCGCAGTGCTTTTCTCCGCCGTTGTAGCAGGACCACGTCAGGCCGAACGGCACGCCGAGCTTCGCGCCGAGAGCGACGATTTCCGTTTTGCTCATGCCGACGAAGGGGCGCTCCAGCCGCAGCGGGTTCCAGTCCGCGACGCGCAGGACCGCGTCGAGTTTTTCCGCGAATTCCTCGCGGCAGTCGGGATAAATCGCGTGGTCGCCGCCGTGCGCGGCGTAGGCGACGGTTTCGCACTTTTCGGCGATGGCCCACGACGCCGCAATCGAGACGAGCAGCAGGTTGCGCGCGGGAACGACCGTCGTCTTCATGCCCGCTTCGCTGTAGGCGCCTTCGCTGACGGGAACGCTTTTGTCCGTGAGCGCATTCGCGCCGAAAAACGCGGAAACGGCGCGCAGGTCGGCGACGCGATAGGGCACGCCGTAGTGCGCGCAGACGGCGCGCGCGGCGTCGATTTCGCGCGCGTGGCGCTGCCCGTAGTCGACGCCGAGCGCGAGCACGCGGCGCTTTTCGGCGACGAGCTTCGCCAAAAGAACGGACGAGTCCAGCCCGCCCGAGAGCAGCACGACGCTGCTTTTCGGATTTTCGGAAACCATGCGGGAACTTTATTTTCCGCCGCGCGGGAAGGCAAAAAAAATCGGGCGGCGGCGGGGCGCGGTTCGTTGCGCCTTGTTTGATTTGACGTTTCCGCGGCGGCGGCGCATTTTCTGCGCATGGCAGATTTTTCCGCAGCGACGGAAGCGCTGAAAAACGCGCTCGGGAGCGACGTCGTCCGCACGGACGAGGCCGCGCGCTTCGCCGCCTCGTTCGACAACACGCGGCTGTCCTTCATGCCGGACGCCGTCGTGTTTCCGCGCGACGAAGACGACGTCGGCGCCGTGCTGCGCGCGGCTTGCGCGAGCGGCGTTCCCGTGACGGTGCGCGGCGCGGGAACGGGGACGACCGGCGCGGCGGCGCCCGTCTGCGGCGGCTGGGCGCTTTCCCTCGCGCATTGGACGCGGCTTGAAATCGATGCGGCGGCGGGCACGGCCGACGCGCAGCCCGGAGTCGTCACCCGGCGCGTCAGCGACGAGGCGGCGAAGTTCGGTCTGTTTTATCCGCCCGATCCCGCGAGCGTGAAATTCTGCACGATCGGCGGGAACATCGCGACGAACGCCGGCGGTCTGCGAGCCGCGAAATACGGCGTGACGCGCGACCACGTGATCGCGCTGGAAGGCTTTCTGCCGACGGGCGAAAAGGTGCGCTGGGGCGCTCCCGTGAAAAAGTTCGTCAGCGGCTACAACCTGCGTGACCTGTGGATCGGCTCGGAGGGGACGCTCGGCGTCGTCACGCGCGCGCTGCTGCGGCTCGCGCCGCTCCCGGAAGCGCGGCGCACGTTTCTGTGCGCGTTCGACGGCGACGCGGCGGCGCTGCGCGCGGCGGAAGCGCTGCTGCGCGCGCGCGTCGTGCCGTCCGTGTGCGAATTTTTGGACGCGCTGTCCGTCGGCTGCGCGGAGGCTTACCGCGGGAAAAAGTTTTTCGGGAAAAAATCCGCCGTGCTGCTCGTCGAAGTCGACGGCGACGCGGCGTCCGTCGCCGCGCAGGCGGAGCGCGTGCGCGCCTGGGCGCGCGGGAACGCGTCGGAGTTCCGCGAGACGGGCGACGCGGCGGAGGCGGAATCGCTTTGGGAGGCGCGCCGCATTTGCTCGCAGGCGATGTTTCTTTTGGCGGACGCCAAGCTCAACGAAGACGTCTGCGTTCCCGCGAGAAATTTCATTCCGCTGCTGGAAGCGATGCGGAAAATCACGGAGGAGACGGGGCTGGCGACGCCGATTTTCGGACATGCGGCCGACGGGAATCTGCACGTCCACATCATGTATCGCCGGGCGGACGCGCGGGAACGCGCGGCGGCGCAGACGGCGATTAGGCGCGTGATGGAGACCGTCGTCGCGCTCGACGGCGCCATCACCGGCGAGCACGGCATCGGGCTGTCGAAGTCGCCGTTTCTCGCGCTTCAGCACGCGCCGGCGGAAATCGCCGCGATGCGCGCCGTGAAAAGGGCGCTCGATCCGCAGGACATTCTCGGCCGCGGCAAAATCTTCACGCCGTTCAACGTCTGGGACTGCGTTCCCGTCGACGTCGTTTTGCCCTGGGACAAAAAGAAATGACGCGCGTTCCCGCCGCGCGTCCGCTCGCTCTCCCGCAGGAAAGGGGAAGTTTCGGCGAACGGGCGAAAAAAAAAGCGTTCCCGCGGGAAATTTCCCGGCGGGAACGCTTTTTCGTTGCGTCGGCTGCGCGAAAAATTATTTCGCGGCGGCGGGCTCGATCGAGACTTTGCGATGCGCTTTGTCCCAAACGACCGTGCCGTCCTTGAGCGCGAACAGCGTGTAGTCGCGGCCCATGCCGACGTTGAGCCCGGCGCGCATTTTCGTGCCGCACTGCCGGATGAGAATGCTGCCGGCGCGGGCGAACTGCCCGCCGTAAAGCTTGACGCCGCGGCGCTGCGCGTTCGAGTCGCGTCCGTTGGAAGAAGTTCCTCCGCCCTTATGATGTGCCATTGTATTTCCTTCTTGTTAAATGTTGAACCGCTTACGCGTTGATGGATTCGATTTTGATGACCGAAAGTTCCTGCCGGTGGCCGCGCGTGCGGCGATATCCTTTGCGGCGCTTCATCTTGAAGATGACGATTTTCTTGCCGCGCTTGTTTTCGAGGATTTTCGCCGTGACGCTCGCGCCCGGAATCGTCGGCGTCCCGACCTTGGCGGTTTCGCCTTCGCCGGCGAAAATGACCTGGTCGATCGTGACGGTGTCGCCCGCCTGCGTCTCAGGATAGCGGTTGACGGAAAGAATGTCGCCCTCCTTGACGGTGAACTGGCGTCCCTGCGTGATGATTGTCGCTTTCATGTTGCTGAAAAATGTGAACGACTAAAAAACATCTCCGCGAGAAATTATGCAAGCGTTTTTTTTCGCGGGAACGGAAATGCGTTTTCGCGGGCGCCTCGCCCGTTCCCGCGGCGTTTTCTCAAAGACGGGAAAACGGACGTCGCGGGAATCGCCTCCGCTTTTTCGTTTTGAAAAAAGGCGGGAGTGGCGATTAAATCGGCGGCGCATGGAAGAGATTCTCGTCATCAAGCCCTCGTCGCTGGGCGACATCGTGCACGCGCTCGTCGTCGTCGAATCGTTGCGGCGCCAGCGCGGGAACGTGCGCGTCACGTGGCTTTCCCGCGACATTTTCGCGCCGCTGCTCGAAACGTGCCCGACGGTCGACCGCGTCATCCGCTACCGGCGCGAGGGCGGGCTGCGGGAAATCGCCCGCGTCGGAAGCGCGCTGCGGCGGGAACGCTTCGACCTTGTGCTCGACATGCAAGGACTGGCGCGCTCGGCGTTTTGGGCGCGGTGCGCGCCGGCTCCGCGGAAAATCGGGCGCGGGGACGGCCGGGAGTTTTCCCGGCTGGCCTTCCGCGAGCTTGCGCCGCCGCCGGAGAAAGGATTCAAGCGCGCGCACGCGGTGGAGATTCTTCTGCAGTTTCTGCGCCCGCTCGGGCTGGCGCCGGAAATTCGCGGCGAAGTCTCGTTCCCGCGGGCGAAGCTTTCCGAGAGCGTCCGCCGGCTGCTCGCGCCGGACGGCGGAGATTTCCCCGCGCCGATTCTGCTGTTTCCGGATTCGCGGCGTCCGGAAAAAGAGTGGCGCGGCTTTCGCGAACTGACGTCGCTGCTGCTGGCGGCTTCGCAGGGCGTTCCCGTCGTCTGGGTCGGCTCGAGCCGCTACGCGCCGGATCCGGCGTGGGACGCGGTCTACACCGACTTCGTTTCGCTGATGGGCAAAACGACGCTCGCGGACGTCGCGGCGCTGATTTCCCGCGCGCGCTTTTGCGTGACCAACGACAGCGGGCCGATGCACATCGCGGCGGCGATGGGCGTTCCCGTGTTCGGCATTTTCGGTCCGACGCCGCCGGAGCGCTACGGCCCGTTCCCGCTTTCGTCTCCGAAAAACCGCGTCATCCGCGCGCCCGGCGGCGATTTGTCGAAGCTTTCCGCGCAGGCGGTCTTCGAGCGGCTGCGGGAACAGGCGGCGTAGGACGCGCTGCGTTTCCCCGCGTCGAAATAAGTGTTCGACTTCGCGTCGAAATCAGAGTGTTTTATTGGAAATAATCAGAACATGTCCAAACAGATGAACAGGCGTTTTTCTCACGGGAAAGAAAAGGGCGCGGCGCGCGGCGACGACCGCAACCTCGTGCTCGTCGACGAAGATTTTCAGGACGCGGATTTCGAGGATCGCGTGTGGCTTTACTGGCAGCGGCACGGCAGAAAGACGATCGCGGGCGCGACGGCGCTTTTCGTCGCCATCATCGCGGCGATCGTGTGGGTCGAGTCCGGGAAGATGCGCACGGCTTCGCTTCAGGCGGAATACGCTTCGGCGAAAACGCCGGAGGCGAAGCTCGCTTTCGCCCGCGCGAACGAGGGACATCCGATCGCGGGAACGGCGTATTTCGCCGCCGGACGCGAATTTTCGGAAGCCGGGAAATACGCCGAGGCCGCCGACGCCTTCGGGAACGCCGGCCGCGTGTTCGCCGATCTGGAGGATTTCTCCGCGATGCGGGATCGCGCGACGGTGTCCGAAGCGGTCGTCCGCGCGCGCGCCGGAACGGAAGGCGCGGAGGAAAACGCGTTCGCGCTGCTGAAAAAGCTCGCGGGAACGCCCGGCGCGGATCCGCTCTGCCGCGGGCAGGCGATGTACGAGCTTGCGGCGGCGGCGCTCGCCGCGGGAAATCTCGCCGAGGCGCGGCTGTGGCTCGACGAGATGGACCGTTCGCTCGATCCGTCGAATTTCTGGCAGATGCGCAAGAGCGCGCTGATTTCCGCCGAGCCGCGGCTCGCTTTCGCCGAAGAACCCGTCGCCGCTCCCGCGAAGAACGCGGCGGAAACGCCTTCCGCGGACGCGCCCGGCGTTCCCGCGGAAAAATCCTGAACGCCGTTTTTTCTTTCTTTTCCTGCGATGTCCAGCGCGAAGTCCGACAGCGGCGGCGTTCCCGCGATTGAGGTGCGCCACCTCAGCAAGACGTTCGGGAACGTGCGCGCGATTTCCGACGTCTCGTTCGCCGTGCAGCCGGGAGAAATCGTCGGCTTCCTCGGGCCGAACGGCGCGGGAAAATCGACGACGATGCGCGTTCTCGCCGGGCTGACGCAGGCGGACAGAGGCGTCGCGCGGATTTGCGGCGTTTCCGTGGCGACCGAGGCGCTGCGCGCCAAAGCGCGGCTCGGGTATATGCCGGAAAACAACCCGTTGCCGGAAGAGCTGCGCGTCATCGAATACCTGCGCTGGCGCGCGAAGCTCAAGAACGTGCCGCGGCGGGAAATCGCCGCCCGCACGGAAGCCGCGATGGAGGCCTGCGACCTCGCGCGCAAGGCGCGGCGCAAGCTCATCGGCGCGCTTTCCAAGGGATTCCGTCAGCGCGTGGGCATCGCCGACGCGCTGATCGCCGAGCCGGACGTCGTCATTCTCGACGAACCGACGATCGGGCTCGATCCGCATCAGATTCTCGGCATCCGCTCTCTGATCCGCTCCCTGCGCGGGCGCAAAGCGGTGCTGATTTCCAGCCACATTCTGCCCGAAATCGAGAACGTCTGCGACCGCGTCATCATCATCAACGGCGGGCGCATCGTCGCGGCGGGAACGCCGCAGGAGCTGCGCGGCGAGTTCATCCGCGCGCGCACGTTCCGCGCGGCGACGACGGCGCCGGCGGAAAAAATCGCGGAGGCCGCGGGCGGGCGCGTTTCCGTGGAGGAAATCGCGGCGGAGTCGGGGGGCGAGGGCGGCATGCGCGTCTTCGAGGCGCGCGTTCCCGCGGAGGAAGAAATACGCGGCGAGTCGATCGTCGAGGCGCTCGTGCGCGGCGGCTTCGCCGTGCGCGATTTTCACGAAAAGCGCCCGACGCTCGAAGACATTTTCATCGCCGCGACGAAACGGAGCTACGACGTCAAGGAATGAGGCACTTTCTGATTATTTTCAAGCACGAGCTGCGGCTACTGTTCATCTCTCCGGCGACCTACGTCGCGGGAACGGTTTTTCTTGCGCTGATGGGCGGGCTTTACTGGCTGGCGCTGCAGCGCGCGTCGGTGGGCTCGCTCGGCGACGCGCTTCCCGCGGAAGTGTTTTTTCAGCTGTTCTTCGTGCCGCTGCTGATCCTCGTGCCGCTGATCACGATGCGCTCGTTCGCGGAAGAGCGGCGCACGGGAACGCTGGGCGCGCTGATGACGACGCCGACGGGCGCGCTCCCGATCGTGCTGGGCAAATTTTTCGCCGCCTACGCGCTGTATCTTTTCCTGTGGGGGCTGGCGCTGGGCTTCCCGATTTCGGCGTGGTTCATGCTGAAAGATCTTTATCCGGACCCGCGGCTGCTCGCGGCGGGATCGCTCGCCGGCGGCGCGATTTTCGTGGCGCTCAGCGGGCTGCTTTACGTCGCGGTGGGCATTTTGGCGAGTTCGCTGACGCGCTCGATGCTCGTCGCCGGGCTGCTGACGAGCTGCGGGCTGTTCATCCTCGTCGTTTCCGGCGGCGTGCTGCAGCTGCTTCCGCTGGAAAATTACGAGGCGCTTTCCGGGATGAACGACATCATCGAATACGTGTCCGTGTTCCGCCACTTGGAAAACTTCTCCCGCGGGCTGATCGACACGCGGCCGCTTTTCCTTTTCGGGAGCGGCGCCGTGCTCGCTCTCGGGCTGACGGCCATCAGCATCGAATCGAAAGCCTGACCCGACCATGCGCAAAAAATCCTCGCTGTTTTCCCTGAAAGATTTCCGCGGCGTCCGCTTTTTCGGCAGGCTTAACCGGGCGGCGCAGGCGCTGCTTGCGCTGACGCTGCTCGTCGGGCTCAACTACGTCGCCGCGCAGCCCTCGTTCTGCCTGCGCTGGGATTTGGATTTCGAGAACCGCCGCGGGCTTTGGCCGGAGACGCGCGCGCAGCTCAACGAGCTCGCGAAGCGCGCGCCGGCGGACGTTTCTCCGGAAAATCCGTGGGTGCGGCTGATCGTCACGCTTCAGCCGCCGGCCGCGGGAACGCCCGCGGAAGAGGCCGACGCGATTTCGATGCTGCGCAAGCAGGTGCTCCGCCTCGTCGACGATTTCAAATACGAGGCGCGGCAGACGCGGCGGCCGGACTGGATACGCTTCGAAACGGCGGACCTCGTGAAGAACACGCGTCTGAGCCGCGAGCTGGAGAAATACGGCGTGCTCCCGCCGACGACGGCGATCGTCGCGCTTTCCCGCACCGGTTGCCGCACCGTCACGGCGGAAGAGCTGATCAAGCTCAGCCCGGGCGAAAGCGGGACCGAGCCGGTCATCGACGGTTTTCGCGGCGAAGAGGCCGTGATGTCCGCCGTGCTCGGCGTCACGGAGGAATCCGCGCCGAACGTCTATTTTCTGACCGGGAACGGCGAGCTCGACATCGACAGCAGCAGCCGCAGCTTCGGGCTTTCTTCGTTCGCGCAGGCGCTGCGTTCCCGCTACATCGCCGCCAAAACGCTCGACCTTTCCGTCGCGCCGGACGTTCCCGCGGACGCGGCGCTCGTCGTCATCGCCGACCCGCGCGTGCCGATTTCCCCGCAGACGGAGGAAAAGCTCGCCCGCTACCTGCGGGACCGCAACGGGCGCGTGCTCGCGATGATCGGGCCGGGAACGGACAGCGGGCTGGACAATCTTCTCTTCGACTGGGGGCTGCAGATGCAGGACGTCTTCGTCGTCGAAAATTCGCCGCTGTGTCGGCTTTACGACGGGAATTTCGCCGTGCGGCGCTACCCGGCGCGCCCGCATAAGACGGCGGAAATTCTCGTGGCGCTGAGCCTCCCCGTCGTTTCTTCGCAGTTCCGCGCCGTCGAGGCGGATCTCGGCGCGAAGGAAGACCGCACGCGCACGATCACGCCTCTGTTTTTTTCGTCCGCGGGAACGGATCCTTCGACGGGAGCGCCGACGAGCTGGGGCGAGCGCGACTACCGCAGCGCGCCTTACCGCTTCGACACGCTGCGCGGGGACGTGGACGGTCCCGTGCCGCTCGGCGCGGTTTCCGAGCGCACGGCGGGATCGCGGCTCGGCGTGAGCATTCCCGGCGGGAGGCTCGTCGTGATCGGCTCCGGCGACATCGCCTCGAACGCGCAGATCGAAAACGGCGGGAACAAGCCGTTTCTGATGAACACGGTCAACTGGCTGATTGACCGCGACGTGATGCTGAACATCCCGCCGCGTCCGATTTCGCAGTTTCGGCTGAAGGCGACGCCGCCCGATTTGGCGCACGTCGGCTGGAACTTTCTGTTCTTCCCCGCGGGCTTCGCGCTTTTCGGGCTTCTCGTGTTTTACTGGAGAAAGCGCCCCTGAGCGCGTTCCCGCCGCAAAATTTCAAGGAATTCAAAGAAAATGCGCTTCAAGCTCACCCTTCTGCTCCTCGTCGCCAACATCGTCACGTTCGGCTTCATTTGGCGCAACGCCGGCGGGAACGCCGAGACGGAAATTTCCGCGCAGGCGTTCTTTTCGGCGGACATTTCCGAAATCGCCGTTTCCGGCGCGAACGGCGCGGCGGCGTATGCGCTGGAGCGGCGCGGGCGCGACTGGTTCATGACGCAGCCGTTCGCGTGGCGCGCCGACGCGTTCGCCGTCAGCCGCCTGCTCAACGAACTGCGCTTTCTCGACAGCAGCATCGGTTTCTCCGTGGAGGAGGCCGCCGACGCGGGCAGCTCGCTCGCGAGCTACGGGCTGGAAGAAACTTCGGCGAAGGTCAGCGTGACGGATTCGGCGGGAACGCACGAGCTGCGGCTCGGGAAAACGACGCCGGACGGACGCTGCGTCTACGTGCTTTCTCCCGACGGGAAAGTCATCGTTCCCGCGCCGCGGTCGCTGTTCAACGCGGTCGCGCAGACGCCGGACGACCTGCGCAGCCGCGAAGTCTTTTCCATGCGGCCTTACGAAATCCGCGCCGTCACGGTGCGCACGGCTTTTTCCGGCGGGCGCGAGCAGCGCACGGGGCTGGTGCGCGTCCGCGGGAACGAGGAGTCGCCCGACGCGGCGCAGTGGCGCTTCGAGACGCCCGTCGCCGCCGCCGCCGATTCCCGGCTCGTGGAAAAGCGACTCGGCGAGCTCGCTTCGCTCGGCTACGTCCGCATCGTTTCCGGGGACGCGGGGGATTCCGACGCCTACGGGCTGAAAACGCCGGGAATGCGCTTCACGCTCGACGCGGCGGACCGCAGCCGCACGCTGCTCGTCGGAAACGCAGATCCGAGCGACGCCTCCGGCGAGACGCGCTTCGCGAAGCTCGAAAACAATCCCGCCGTCTTCACCGTTCCCGCGGCGCCCGTCGAGGCCTGGCGCGACGCGGCGCGGGAAATGCGCGACCCGTATTTTCTGCGCTTCGATCCCGCGGAGCTCATCGGCATCACGATTCACGACGGGAACGACGCGCTCGTGATTCACCGCATGAACGTCGCCCGCGGGAAGGCGGGCGAAGCCGCGGAGGACGCTTCCGTTCCCGCCGTCGCCGCGGCTCCGGACGTGGGCGCCGTCGCCGAACCGCGGCCGGAGATTTTTTCGGAAAAATCCGCCGCCGCCGCCAATCCCGTCTACAATTCGTGGCAGATGCCCGTCGCTCCCGGCTCGAGCGTGACGGCGGCGACGAAGGTCGAGCCCGAAGTCATCGCCGAGCTGATCGAAAAGCTGCGGAATCTGCGCGCGGTGCGCGCTCCGGGCGCGGACGACCCCGCGCTGTCCGCCGCCCGGCGCCGGCTCTGCGACGCGTTCGTCGCGGACGTCGCGACGCCGGAAGACATTTCTCAGATGAAGTTCAACACGCCGCTGCGCATCGTCGAGCTCGAATTCGCTTCGCCGGACGGGAAGACGCGCTCGCAGACGCTCACGATCGCGCCGGCGGCGGAAGAGGGCACGCCGATTCACGCCAAGACGGGAACGTCGATTTATTCGATCACGCCTGAAATTCTCGACGATCTCGACGCGCACGCGGCGCATTTCCGCGACCGCCTCGTCTTCACGCTGCCCGAGGGCGGGAAAATCGTCGGGCTGAAGCTTTCCGAGCTCGACGGGCATCTCGAAAAGACGCTGCTGCGGGAAGCCTGTCCCGAAGGCGTCGCGGATTGGGCGGAAGAGCTCGAAAAGAACGCGGAGCCGTTCCCGCAGGCGCTCGCGAAGCTGATTCGCGCGACGTCGACGGTCGTCGCCGTTTCGTATCTGCCCGAACCGTTTTCGCGGAGCTTCGAGGACGACGCGTATTTGGGCATGGGCGTTCCCGAGCCGTGGCGCTACCGTGTCGACGTCGACGTGCTTCTCGCCGACGGCGAAAAGAACACGCCGGGAAAAACGGAGACGGTGACGTATTTTCTGACGCGGCGGCTCGGCGGGACGACGCAGCTCGCCGGTTCGCCGGCGCAGGACTGCATTTTCCGCATTCGTCAGGATTTCATCGACGCCATGCACGCGCTGACGTTCAACCGTTCGGGCATCATTCCCGAAATCAGCGATCCCGACGGCATTTCCGCCGACAACATCAGGCCCGCGGAATGAGTTCCCGGATTTTTTCTTTCACCACCGAAACGACAACGACACCATGACCGCACCCATCCCGCCCCAGAAAACCGCTTATTCCGCCGCCGCCGCCGAGGACGCGATTCTCGTCTTCGTCCGCGGGCGCGCGACTTACACGACGTGCCGCGCCTTCGGCGAATTTCTCGAAGCCGCTCCCGCGAGCGGGCGTTCCCGCCTCGTCATCGACCTCTCCGAATGCGCGAGTTTGGACAGCACGGTTCTCGGGCTCATCGCCGGCGCCGCCGTCGAATTCCGCAAAAACGGCGGAGAAGTTTTCCTGCAGCGGGCGACGGGGCGGACGCGCGACGTCATCGAAAACCTCGGCCTTCCCGCGTTGCTGACGCTGCTTCCGGAAAGCGAAACCGCGCCGCTTCCCGAGGCGCTGGCCGCGGGGGAAACGTCGCTTCCCGAAGCCGCTCCCGCAAGCGGCGGAACGATTCTCCAGGCGCATGAGACGCTGATGGCGGCGAACCCGGAAAACGTCGCGCGGTTCAAGGACGTCGTCGCCTTCATGCGCGAAGACCTCATGAAAGACTTGTCCGAAGAGCGCTCCTGAGCGCGTTCCCGCCGCCGTTTTTCCTCTCTCCGTTCACGATGCAGACTTACGTTGAGGCTTTGGCAGAGCTCTGCCGCTCCGCGGGATTGCCTCCGCAATACGCCGGGGACGCGGCGCTGCTGCTTTCCGCGGCGGCGTTCGCGCTGGCGATTTTCGTCGTCCAGCGCGCGCTGAAATGGACGCTGACCGCCGTCGCGCGCGTTTGGGCGAAGCGTTCCCGCAACACGTGGGACGACGCGTTCTGCGAGGCGCATTTCCCGTCGCGCGCGGCGCATTTGTTCGCCGCCGTGCTGAGCGTGCGGCTTTTCGGCGCGATTTTCGAAGAGGGGACGCGGCTGTTCGAGATTTTCCGGGCGGCGACGGGCGTCTACTTCGCCGTCGCGGTCGCGGGAACGGTCTTCGCCGCGCTCGGCGCGCTGATGATCGTCGGGATGAACGACAAACGGTTCAAGGACGTTCCGATCAAGGGCTTTTTCCAGGCGCTGAAAATCCTGGTCGCGCTCGGCGCGGCGGTTTGGGTGCTTTCGATTCTTTCGGACAAATCTCCCGCGTATTTTCTGTCGGGGCTCGGCGCGCTGATGGCGATTCTTCTGATCGTCTTCAAGGACGCGCTGCTGGGCTTCACGGCGGGCGTGATGATTTCGGCGAACGATCTCGTCCGCAACAAGGACTGGATAGAAATTCAGAGCATGGGCGTGGACGGGGAGGTTTTCGACGTTTCGCTGACGACGGTGAAGGTGCGCAACTGGGACAACACGATCGCCAACGTTCCCGCCTACGCGCTGATTTCCACCGCGTTCAAGAACTGGCGCGGCATGGAGACTTCCGGCGGGCGGCGCATCAAGCGCGCGATCCGCATCGACATGCAGACCGTGCATTTCGCGTCGGAAGACGAAATCGCGCGCTGGCGGAAAATCGAGCTGCTCAAGCCGTATTTGACGCGGAAGCTCGAAGAAATCTCCGCCGCGAACGCGCGCGTTCCCGCGGAAGCTTCCGGCGTTCCCGCGAACGTGCGCATGCTGACGAATCTCGGCACGTTCCGCGCCTACTGCATGGCGTATCTGAAGGCGAACAAGCGCATCCACCAGGGCATGACGATGCTCGTGCGCCAGCTCGACCCGGGTCCGACCGGGCTCCCGCTCGAAATCTACGTCTTCACGAACGACACGCGCTGGGCGAATTACGAGGACATCCAGTCGGACATTTTCGACCACCTGCTCGCCGTGATTTCCGAGTTCGGCCTCGCGCCGTATCAGGAGCCCAGCGGGCGCAACTTCGAAGGCGCGCTTGCTCTCGCCGGACGTTCCCGCCGCGCCTGAGGCGCGGGAACGCCGTTCGGCCGCGCCTGCTCTCGCCGGGCGTTCCCGCCGTTTGCCGGATTTTATATCGGGAACCAGATGAAAACCGCCGCGTCCCAAAAGGCGTGGGAGAGGATGATCGCGGAAAAGCGTTCGGGGAAAAAGCGGTAGAGCGCGCCCCAGACGACGCCGGCGGTCAGCGCGGCCGCCGTCAGCATGAAGTTGCACGAGCCCGCATGCGCCAAAGCGTAGAGCAGGGAGGCCGCGGCGAAGCCGGCGTTCGCGCCCCAGCGTTCCGACAAGGTGCGCTGCACGTAGCCGCGCCAATAAATCTCTTCGGCGGGACCGATGAGCAAAAGCATCAGCGCGGCGAGCAGCCACGGCGATTCGCCTTCTTTCATGCCGTAGATGGCGTCCACTTGCGGACGCGCGAAGTCGAACATCCAGGCCGACGCCTTGTCGCCGAGCCAGAAAACGCCCCACAGCGCGGCGGCGATCGCCGCGCCGAGCGCGACGTCGGAAACGCGCCAGCGGATCTGCCGCAGACAGCCGCGGTCGAACGCGACGGAAAGGACGCAGAGCGCGACGGCCGAGGCGGTCATCATCCGCCAAAAATCGACGTGAGGCGCCGTCGGCGGCGAGAACATCGCCGTCCACAGCGCGAAGGCGAGCGCCAGCGTGAACAGGAGCTTTTTCACGACATGATTCCGCTGACGATGAAGCTTGCGGACAGCGACAGGCTGAACATCAGCTGAAGCTTCGCCGTGGCTTCATCCAAGTCGGCGATGGCGGCGGAACCGTCTTTGATGAAGCAGACGGCTTTGCGCGCATTTTTCAGCGCGGGGAAAAACGCCGCCCATGCGATCAGGTTCCACGCCGGCAGCATCCCGACGGCGACGCAGCCGCTGATCCAAAAAAACGGAAGGATGATTTCGGCGCAGTAGAGCGCGACGGACGCGCGCGCCCCGATGTTCATCGCGACGGTGCGGATGCGCGCGCGCCGGTCGGTGCGCATGTCCCGCGTGTTGTTGCAGTGCAGAATGGCCACGGTGATCAGCCCCACCGGAACGGCCAGGCAAAGCACACTCCAGTCGAGCTGAAGCGTCGCCGCGTAGACCGTTCCCACGGTGGGAAGCAGCGCATAGGCCGTGAATATCACGAAGTCGCCGAAGGCGCGGTATTTCAAAAACGGATACAAAACGGAACAGGCCAGGCCGCCGAGCCCGATACAGAGCAGCGGCGCGCCCGTGCGCAGCCACAATCCGACGCCGGCGACGATCGCCGCGGCCAAAAGCCCGACGGAGAGCCGCAAAATCTCTTTCGGCGCGAACATGCCGCTCGTCAGCGTGCGCGCGCCGTAAGTGTCGTTCGCGTCGACGCGGCGCCGATAGTCGAAATAATCGCTCCACGTGTTGCCGGCGGCATGAAACACGATGATGTTCAGCAGCGCCCAAATGCCGTTGAGCCAATTCGCGTCGTCGTGCCGAGCGAACAGATAGCCCAGCGTCGCGACGACGGGCATGGCGGACGCCGGGAACGACCACGGCCGCACGGCGATCAGCCATTCTTTCATCGTATGCTTTTTCATGGCGCCGATGTTAAGAAATTGCGGAGAGAATGGAAGCCGTTTTGAAAAAAAATCCGAAATCCGGCGTCCGCGCGGCAGAGCGCCGCGTTCCCGCGAAATCTTCCGCGGCGCGTTCCCGCGTTTTTCCCGTTGCGGAAACGCGCCGCTCCCGCAGAATATTTCGCGCCATGACGAAGAAAGAACGCGCGCAGTTCATCGCGGAAACGCTGGACGAGCTTTATCCGAATCCGCCGATTCCGCTGCGGCACAAGGACGCCTTCACGCTGCTCGTCGCCGTCGTGCTGTCCGCGCAGTGCACGGACAAGCGCGTGAACGAGGTCACGCCGTCGCTGTTCGCGCTCGCGGACACGCCGGAGGCGATGGCGCGGCTGCGCCCCGAAGACGTCGAAAAAATCATCCGCCCCTGCGGGCTTTCCCCGCGCAAATCCCGCGCGATCGTTTCGCTTTCGAAAGACATCGCGGAAAAGCACGGCGGGCGCGTTCCCGCGGATTTCGCCGCGCTGGAGGCGCTCGACGGCGTCGGGCACAAGACGGCGTCGGTCGTCATGTCGCAGGCGTTCGGCGTTCCCGCCTTTCCCGTGGACACGCACATTCATCGGCTCGCGGCGCGCTGGAAACTTTCTTCGGGGAAAAGCGTCGAGCGCACGGAGCGGGACCTCAAGGCGCTTTTTCCGCGGGAGCGCTGGAACCGCCTGCACATCCAAATGATTCTCTACGGGCGGGAACACTGCACCGCGCGCGGCTGCGACGGACACGTCTGCGGCATCTGCCGCGCGCTCAACGGCGAAAAAAAGCCGCCGCGCGGCAAGGCGGGAGGCGGGAAAAAATGACGGAAATTTTCGTCGCGGCCGCGGCGGTCTTCCTCGCCGGCTTCATTTTCCTGACGCTGCGCGCGCGCCGGCGTCGGAAAAAATTCTTCGACGCGCCGTTCCCGCCGCAGTGGAGAAAACTTCTGCGCCGCAACGTTCCCGCCTACGAAAAGCTGCCCGCGGACCTGCGCGAAAAATTTCACCGCCGCGTCAAAGAGTTTCTCGCCGAAAAAAATTTCGAGGCCTGCGGCGGGCTCGAAACCGTCTCCGACGCCCTCGCGCTGACCATCGCCGGAAACGCGTCGCTGCTCGTGATGAACCGCCCCGGCGAAGCCTGGCGCGCGCTGCACTCCGTGCTCGTCTACCCCGGCGCGTTCGGCGCGGAAAAAGACGACGCCGACGACGCGGGCGAGGCCGGCGGCGTCCCGATTCGGCGGGAACGCGGCGCGCGCGACGGCGAGTCCTGGACGCACGGCAGCGTCGTGTTCTCGCGGGAACGCATCGCGCGCGACATCGCGCTGCACGGGAACGGGCAAAACGTCGTGATTCACGAATTCGCGCATCAGCTCGATTCCGACGACGGAATCGCCGGCGGCCGCCCGCCGTTCGCCGATCCCGCCGACGCCAAGACGTGGGCGGAAGTTTCCGCGCGCGAGCTCGAACGCTTGCGCTCCGGCGACGCCGAGACCGTCATCGACGAATACGGCGCGGAAAATCCCGCGGAGTTTTTCGCGACCGCCGTCGAAGCCTTTTTCGAAATGCCCGCGGAAACGCGCCGCGCGCATCCCGCGCTCTACGCGCTGCTCGCGCGCCTTTTCGCGGTCGATCCCGCGGAGCAGTTCCGCCGCTGAGCGGCGTTCCCGCGCCGCGCGGGGAAGGCTGCGCCGCGGAGTCTCAAATAAAAGGCGAGGAAAAAGCGCTTGCGCGGGCGCTTTTTTTTTTGTCAGAATCGTTGTTCAAGAAATGAGACGCCGCTCCCGCGCCGTTCCGTTTCCGAAAAAAAAAACGAAAATACAATCACAACTGACAAAACGCATCATGAAAAAATGCATCACGATTGCGGCGCTTCTCGCCGCGGGAACGGCGTTCGTCAACGCGGCGGATCTCACGTCGACGTTCGCGGGACAAACAAACGGACAGCATCGCGCTGAACGTCGCCGGCATTGACGGCGTCACGGGCACGGTCGCTCTCGGCGGGGACGCCTCCGCTTTCCAGACCTCCGGCGCGGCGGGCGGAGACAGCGCGTTCTTCTCCCCGGACATAAACGTCGGACAAAGCGCGGGGAACACGTGGACGGCGACGTTCACCTACGATTTCGGCGCCGAGTCGCTCACCGTCGATTCGATCGCGCTGGATCTCGGCATCTTCAATGCTTCCGGCGATTGGCAGGGTGCGAACGTTGACCGCTATTTCGACTTTTCGGTGACGCTGAGCAACGGCACCGATTCCGTGGAATACTCGGCGGAGAATATCATGATTTCCGGCGTTGTCGACGGATACGGCAACGGTCTTAACACGCACTATTCGCTCGACCTCAGCGGCAGCGAGCTGGAGCTTTCCGGGGACAGCGTCACGCTGACGCTGACGGTTTCGCGGGGTGAATCGAACACGCTCGGCTGCTTCATCGGGCTGAACAGCGTCACGCTCAAGGACGCCGCCGCCGTTCCGGAGCCGTCGGCGTTCGGCCTGCTCGCGGGACTGGGCGCGCTGGCGCTCGTCGCTTCGCGCCGCCGCCGCAAATGAGGCGCGGGGAAAAGAAGCTTTTTCATATCCTTAGACAAGTCAGCAGAGACAGAGGCGTTCCCGTCGGGACTTTCCGCGGGAACGCCTTTTTTTTCGTTTCGCGCGGGAGCGCGGGCGTGTATTTTTCGGAAAAAATCATTTTTCTTTTCGCTTATGGAAATTCTGCTTTACGGATCGGCGGCGGTCGAAGCGTGCGCGAGGCTGCGGCCCGCGGCGCTGCGGGAAATTTACGTCGAGGAAGGGCGGGAACGCGCGTTCGGCGCGCTGCTCGACGCCGCGCCGCGGGAAGGCTGCGCGCGGAAGACCGTTTCCGCGGACGAGCTGGCGCGGCTCGCGGGAACGCGCGCGCACGGCGGCGTCGCGGCGCGCACGGAACGGCCCGAGCCGGCGCAGGTGCGGCCCGCAATGCGCGACGCGTGGCACGCGGCGGGCGAGAAGGTTCTTTTCCTCGAAAACGTCGCGCAGCCGGAGCAGCTGGCGTCGATCGCGCGCACGGCGGCGATCTGCGGCTTTTCCCGCGTCGTCGCCGACGAGAAAAAAACCGTTCCCGCGCTGGCGAGTTCCCGTTTCTGGAGCCTGAGCGGCGGCGCGGCGGAGGCGCTGAAGCTTTACCGCACGGAGTCGCCGGCGGGCTTGCTGCGAATGCTGGGCGAGAAGTATTTCGTCGTCGGGTTCGCGCGCGAGGGCGGGCGGCGCATCGATTACGCGAAGCCGCCGACGTTCCCGGGAAAGACGACGGCGTTTTTGCTGAGCGGCGACGCGAACGGCGTTCCCGCGGAGCTGATTTCGCGTTGCGGGCATCTGCTGCACGTGCCGGAGCCGGCGGAGGGTTTCCTGCGTTACGCGCCGGCGGAGCTTGCCGCGCTCGCGCTGCCGTGGCTTTCTTCGCGGGCGAAGCGCGCGGGAGCGGGTTTCCTGCAGCGGAAAAAGGAGCGGGAAAAGCGCGCGGGCGGGAACGCGTGAATTTTTCCCGGCGAATTTTTCGCTTTGCCTTCCGGAAGTTTTTCTCCGAAAATCGCTGTCCTGCATTCGTCATCGCATCACGACTGACTCAACGCAACAAGAGACAACCCGAGAAACGAAACAACCCAAGCCACACAAAAAAAATGAGAGCATCGCTTATCGCCAAACAGTTCGCCGTCGCCGGGCATTTGATTTCCGTCGAACCCTACGGCAGCGGGAACGTGAACGACACGTATCTCGCCATCTTCCGCACGACGTTTTCGGAAGAGCGCTTCATCCTGCAGCGCGTGCGCCGCGCCGTGTTCCCGCGTCCGGAGAACATCATGCGCAACATGCGCATCGTGACGGACGTCTGCCACCGGAAGCTGGAGGAAGTCAACGAGCATTCCGACCGCATCTGGCAGCTCCCGAAAATCATCCAGACGCGCGACGGGCACGATTTCTACATCGACGGGGACGGCGATTTGTGGCGCGCGATTTCGAACATCGCTTCGGCGGTTTCCTACGAAAAAGTCCAGTCTCCCGATCACGCCTACGAGGCGGGAACGGTGCTGGGGCACTTTCAGAAGCTCATCAGCGACATTCCCTGCGAAAGCCTTTCCTACGCGATCGAGGGCTTCCACATCACGCCGGGCTACCTCGCGCAGATGGACGAAACGCTGAAGACGCCGCTGGCGCAGGACTTGCTTTCGCATTCCCGCGAAGCGCGCACCTGCCTGAAATTCATCGAGGACCGGCGGGATTTCTGCTCGGTTTTCGAAAACGCGAAAAAAGAGGGCAGGCTGCACCTGCGTCCGACGCACGGCGACCCGAAGGTGGCGAACATTCTCATCGACGAAAAGACGGGGAAAGGCACCTGCATCGTGGACTTGGACACGATTCAGCCGGGCCTCGTTCACGCGGACATCGGCGACGCAGTGCGCTCCTGCTGCAATCCCGCGGGAGAAGACGCGAGCGACCTGCATTCCGTCGTTTTCGACACGGAGCTTTTCTCGGCGATTTACCGCGGCTACATGTCCTACGCGAAAGACTTTTTCACGAACGAAGACCACGCCTACATGTTCGACGCGATCCGCATCCTGCCGCTCGAGCTCGGCATCCGCTTCTTCGCGGACTACCTCGCGGGCGACGTGTATTTCAAGACGCGGCACAAGGAGCACAACCTGAAGCGCGCGCTCGTGCAGCTCAAGCTCGCCGAGAGCGTTGAGGCGCGGGAAGGGCGGATCCGGAAGGTGCTCGGCTGAGCGTTCCCGCGGGGCGCGGCGGAATTTTCGGCGAGGCATGCACTTCGGCGCGGTCATCACGGCGGGAACGGTTCTGTCGGGGGCGAGCGTTCCCGGGAGCCGCGCCGTCCAAATCTCGCTCACGCTCGCGTTTTTCGCGCTGATGTTCGCCGCGTCCTGGCGCGGCTACTGGCGCGGTCCCGTGCGGCAGGCGGCGCCGCTGTGCGCGTTCGCCGTTGCGTCCGCCGCCGCGTATTTTTTCGGCGCGGCGTTCGGGCACGCGTGGCTCGGAATCGTCGGCGTTCCGTGGATTTTGCGCGGTCCCGTGGGCGTCGTTCTGCTGTGCCTTTTCATTTGGCTTCCCGTTTTCAGCGTCCTGTGGAGCCGCGGGCGCAAGCAGGTTTCGGAGAGAACGGGAGAGCCGGAGCATCCGGTGCTCGGCGCGGTCGTCGGGTGCTGGACGGGAATTTTCTGGGGCGGGCTGGCGGCGCTCTGCGTCGCGGCGGCGGGAACGGTCGGCGAAACGTATCTTGCCGTGCACGCGGGAACGGGCGCGAAATCCGCGGCGGATCGGGTCTCCTACGCCTTCGCGAAGGCGAAAAATTCGATCGCGCTGTATCCGGGGCTCTCTTTCCTGAAAACGTGGAGCCCGCTCCCGGACTCGGCGCTCCGCATCGCGGGAAAAACGCTGGACGTGCTGGGTTCCCGCGCGGCGCAGCAGCGGCTGCTGCGGATGCCGGAAATCCAGTCGCTGGTGACCGATCCCGCCGTTTATCCCGTGCTTTCCGATCCGGAAATCCGGCGCATGATCGAGCGGCGCGACGTCGACGCGCTGCTTTCCGATGCCCGCATTCGGCGAATGCTTTACGACGAGACGTTCCAGCGGCGGATTTCCGCGCTGGATTTGGAGCCGCTGCTGGACAGCGCTCTCGCGGGAACGCCTCCGCCGCTTCCGTGAACGGGATTTTCGCGGGAACGGGATTTCCCGCTTGACTGCCCGCGCCTGAAAAAACAAAATCATCAGTTCATTTTAATTCCTTAACAGAAAGCTTCAGTCATGGGACAACCGAAACGCAAGCAGTCCAAACGCCGCAGCGCCCTGCGCCGCGGAGCCAACCAGTTCAAAGCGCCTTTGCTCGCGAAGGACGCCGACGGTTCCGCCATCCGTCCGCATCGCGTCAATCCCGCCACGGGAACGTATCGCGGCCGCAAGGTCGTCGAAGTCGACCTTTGATTTCTTTTTCCGCTTTGCGCGGAAAAAGTTTGTTTTCGGGAGCGCATTCGGCGTAATATTTCCGCATCATGGAAACGGACGCGCAGACATACCGCATCGCGGTGGATTGCATGGGCGGCGACAAGGGGCCCGCGGAAGTCGTCCAGGCGGTCGCGCTCGCGCTGAAAAAAATCGGCGAAGGCGACCGGCTCATCCTCGTCGGGCAGGAAAAAGTCATCCGCGACGCGATGCGCGCCGCGGGACTGACGTCTCACCCCCGCGTTGAAATCCGGCACGCGCCCGACGTCATCGGCATGGACGACAAGCCGATGCAGGCGATGAAGTCGAAGAAAAATTCGTCGATGATCGTCGCGTTGGAAATGCTGAAGGCGGGCGAAGTCGACGCTGTGGTCTCGACGGGCAACACGAAAGTGATGGTCGGGGCGGGAACGCTGAAGGTGCGTTTGCTCCCCGGCGTGCAGCGCCCGGCGCTTTCGGCGATTCTTCCGCGCAAGAAAGGCTATTCCGTCGTGGCGGACGTCGGCGCGAACCCGGAAACGACGCCGGAGCAGCTCGTGCACAACACGGTGCTGGGTTCGCTCTATTCCATCGCCGTGCTGGGCACGACGAAGCCGAAAGTCGGTCTGCTGACCGTCGGCACGGAGGAAGGCAAGGGCGGAGACCGCATCAACCGCGCTCACGCGTATCTCAAAGCGCTCAACGAGCGTTTCGACTGGTTCGAATACGTCGGTCCCGTGGAAGGCTTCGACGTTTTCCAGAGCGACGTCGACGTCATCGTGACGGACGGCTTCACCGGCAACATCCTGATCAAGACGATCGAAGGACTCGTCTACATGATCAAGGATCTCGTCGGCGAAAAAGTGAAGCGCAATCCTCTTTATCTCGGCGCGGGCCTCGTGCTGCTGCCGCTGCTGCGGAATCTGAAGTCGCACCTGCGTCCGGAGCGTTTCGGCGGCGCGCCGCTGCTGGGGCTGAACGGCCTCGTGATGAAGGCGCACGGCTCGAGCAACCGCTACGGCACCTGCGCCGCCATCGTGATGGCGCACAACGCCTGCTCGAAGGCGATGAACAAAAAGGCGTCGGAGCTGCTCGCCGTCGCGAACGAGGTCGTCGCCGAAGTGCAGCAGGGCGCCTGACTTTTCCCGCGTTCCCGGGAAAAGAAAAAGAGCGGCGGGATTTTCGTTCCC
>DVOG01000110.1 GCA_018713755.1 Candidatus Spyradosoma merdigallinarum
ACGCTGAAGCGCGACGAGGCGAAGCGACGCATCGAGGCGCACGGCGGAAAAGTCTCCGGCAGCGTCAGCAGGAAAACGTCCGTCGTGCTCGCCGGCGAAGACGCCGGAAGCAAGCTCGAAAAGGCGCGGGAACTCGGCGTCGAAATCATCGACGAAGCGGAATTTCTGCGCCGCCTCGGCGAAGACGTTCCCGCGGAAGAGCCGGCGGGAGCGCCGCCGTCCGCGTACGGAGAGCTTCCGCTGTTCTGAACGGGCGCGCCGTCCCCGCGCGAGACACCTTCTCAAACCGACTGCGCGCGCGAAATTCGGAGATAAAATCCCTCTTTTTACCGAAACGTTTTCCTATAAAATTTTCGGCATCAGAAACCGCGCCGGATATTATTTTTTTTCGGCGGCTCGAATCAAAGAAAACCATGAACAAAGAATTCGACGAAGAGAAAACGCGGCGTCTGTTCGAGCGCGGAGTCAAAAACGTTTCCGAGAGCGACGTTGAAGACGTTCTGCGGCGGGAAGAAGAACTTCGGAAAAAAGGACATGTTCTCGGGGACATGCAGGAACAGGCGAAACTGCTTTTCCAAATGATTAAGGACTGGAAATCCGGCGAATACAAGGACGTCCCGTGGAAAGTGATCGCGGCGATCGTTTTCGCGATTGTTTATTTTCTTTTCCCGGCGGACGTCATTCCGGACTTCATTCCGGGAATCGGATGGATCGACGACGTCTTCGTTTTCAGCCTTGTCCTGAAAAGCTTCTCCTCGCAGATCGAAGCTTATCGCGACTGGAAAAGCCGAAGCTTATCGAACAAAAAATAAATAAAAAAGACGAAATTTTCCTGCTCCGCCGCCGAGGCCATCATTCCCGTGCGGTGAAGTTTTTCGGATTCGGACGACTAACCGCTGCGGGAACGGGCCGCGTTCCCGCGGGATTTTTTTGCGCGGGAACGAAGAAAAAGACTTTTCAGAGCGGGTTTCCTGTATTAATGTTGCCGGACATTTCAACCGTAAAACAGACAACTATGGATACGCCTACAACCAATCAGAAACTCATCAATTGGGTGAACGAATTCGTTGCGCTGTGCAAGCCCGCCAAGGTGCACTGGTGCGACGGCTCGAAGGAAGAAGCCGACAAGCTCTTCGCCGACATGGTCGCGAAAGGCATGGCGATCAAGCTCAACGAGCAGAAACGCCCGGGCTGCTACCTTTACCGCTCCGACCCGCGCGACGTCGCCCGCGTCGAAAAGCGCACGCTGATCTGCTCGAAGGACAAGGAAAACGCGGGACCGACCAACAACTGGGAAGACCCGGTCGTCATGAAGCAGAAAATGCGCGCCCTCTACGACGGCTGCATGGAAGGCCGCACGATGTACGTCATCCCGTTCGCGATGGGACCGCTCGGCTCCCCGATTGCGAAATACGGCGTTGAAATCACGGACTCGCCCTACGTCGTCGTTTCGATGCGCATCATGGCGCGCGTGACGACGGAAGTTCTCCGCCACATCGAAAAGGACGACTTCTTCGTTCCCTGCGTCCACTCGGTCGGCATGCCGCTCAAGCCCGGCGTCGAAGACGTCCGCTGGCCCTGCAACCCGGAAAACACCTACATCGTCCACTTCCCGGAAGAAAGCACGATCTGGTCCTTCGGTTCCGGCTACGGCGGAAACGCGCTCCTGGGCAAGAAATGCTTCGCGCTCCGCATCGCGTCGAACCTCGCCCGCAAGGAAGGCTGGCTCGCCGAGCACATGCTCATTCTCGGCGTCAAGACGCCGGAAGGCAAAAAGCACTACGTCACGGGCGCGTTCCCGTCCGCGTGCGGCAAGACGAATTTCGCCATGCTCATCCCGCCGAAAGAACTTCGCGCCAAGGGCTGGGAAATCACCTGCGTCGGCGACGACATCGCGTGGATCAAGCCGGACAAAACCGGTCAGCTCCGCGCCATCAATCCTGAAAACGGCTTCTTCGGCGTCGCGCCGGGAACGTCCGAAAAGACGAACCCGAACGCGCTTCACTCCTGCGACCGCGACACGATCTTCACGAACGTCGCGCTCACGGACGACGGCGACGTGTGGTGGGAAGGCATGACGAAAGAACCGCCGAAGCACCTCATCGACTGGCAGGGCAACGACTGGACGCCCGACATGATCGACGAAAAGACCGGCAAGCCGAAACTGTCCTCGCACCCGAATTCCCGCTTCGCCGCTCCCGCGCGCAACTGCCCGTGCATCGACGAAAACTGGGAAAATCCAGAAGGCGTTCCCGTGGACATCTTCATTTACGGCGGTCGCCGCATGAACGACATTCCGCTCGTGTTCCAGGCGCATAACTGGGCGCACGGCGTGTATCTCGGCGCGACGGTCGGCTCCGAACAGACGGCCGCCGCCGAAGGTCAAGTCGGCGCGCTGCGCCGCGACCCGTTCGCGATGCTTCCGTTCTGCGGCTACCACATGGGCGACTATTTCGCGCACTATCTGGAAATGGCGAAACTCGCCAAGACGCCGGCGGTCTTCCACGTCAACTGGTTCCGCAAAACGGCGGACGGCAAGTTCATGTGGCCGGGCTTCGGCGACAACGCGCGCGTCCTCGCGTGGATGGTCGGCCGCATCGAAGGCACGGCGCAGGCGAAGGATTCTCCGCTGGGCTACATCCCGTCCTACGAAGACATCGACTTCGAAGGCCTCGATTATTCCAAGGAAGACTTCGACGCGGTCATGGCGATCGATCCCGCCAAGGTCAAAGCTCAGGCCGAAGCCAACACCGATTATCTCAAAAACACGATCGGTCACGCTTCGCCGGAACTCCTCGCGGTTTCCGACGACATCATCGCCCGTTGCAAATAATCGCGTTTGCGACATCTGA
>DVOG01000111.1 GCA_018713755.1 Candidatus Spyradosoma merdigallinarum
CTTTCACGGGGCGGGCGCGCCTTTCACGCTTTTCTGCGGCGGCGGGAAGCGGCGAGAGCAAGGGCGAACGTTCCCGCGAACAGACCGAACGCCGAAGGCTCGGGAACGACCAAAAACGAAAGCGTCGCGCCGTCCGGCGCCAGCGTCCACGCGATGCCGGCGGTTTCCAGTTCCCGCTCAAGCTCGGCCGAAAGCGAAACGGAAACGCCGTCGTGCTTCAGATTTCCGCCGAAAACCAGAAAAGTCCGCTCCGCCGCGACGCGCGCGGCGATGTCCAGCGCCGCGGCGTCGCCGGAAGAAAGCGCGGCGGGAGCGCCGCCGAGCAGCGCGTCGAGATTTCCGGAAAGCACGACGGAAGTCCCCTCGGCGAGTGCGGCTTCGCCGTCCGACGACAGCGCCGCTTCCGCGAGATAGGCGTCGCCGAGCACGATTTCGACGAAGGCGACGACCAGCGAGACGTTTTCGATTTTCACGTTTCCGCCGTCCAGCGTAAGCGTCGTTCCCTCCTCGAACCGACTGCCGTCGATCGTGAGCGTGCCGCCGTTGACGACGATGCCGGTTCCCGCGGAAATCGTGCCCGGGCAACCGCGAATCGCGAGCGAGCCGCCGTTGAGCGTGATGCCGCGCGCGAAATCCGCCTTGCCGCGCAGAACGGCTTCGCCGCCGTTCTGCGTGTATTTCAGCCCTTTGTCTCCGGAAAGATTTTTGTTTTCGTAAACGAGCGTTCCCGTTTCCGCCAGCTCGAATTTCCCGTCGTTGACCAGCACGGAATCCTCGAGCTTCATCGTTCCCGCGACGGAGAAACCGCCGCTGTCCTGCGCGACCGCGTGCGCGGAAACCGTTTCGTCGGCGGCGACGGTTCTGCCCTCTCCTTCGAAGACGAAGCCGCCCGTCGTCCATTCCACGCCGCCGACGCTCACCCAGCCGTCCGATGCCGTTCCCGCGGCTGCCTCGTATTCGACGCGCACCGTCCAGTTTTCGCCCTCGCCGTAAGTCGCTCCCCAGAACGCGTTCGAAAGAAACGTGTTGTCCGTAAGGTAATTCGCTTCCGCGGGCGTTCGGGAAACGTCGCCGACGGCGCCTTGCGCGAGGACGCTTTCCTTGCCGTCGGGAGCGACGAGCGTGATTTTCAGCGTCCGCAAATCCAGGGCGTTCATCGCCGCCTGAGAAAAATTCACGCGCACGGAAACCGATTCCACGCTTTGGTCGAAAGCCGCGGCGCCGACGGAAAATTCCGCCGTGCGCATCGTTCCCTCCGTCGTTTCCGCGAGCGTTTTGCTGACGCCTTTCGCGGCGTAAGTCCTTTCCGTCGTCGTGTAAAGAATGTCGCGCACCGTGTCGACGAACGCCTCCGAGTCGACGAGCCCGAAGCCGTAGTTGTTGTTGAACCAGTAGCCGCCGTTGTTTTGCTGCCACGTTCCCGTCGGCCCGTTTTCCCAGGAAAAATACGAGCTGCCCGAGTCGATGTTCGGCGCCGCGCCGTGCCCGCTCGACCACGCCAAAGCATGCTTCGCCCAGCGCACGTCCATGTCCGGGCAAATCTGTTTTCCCAGCGCCGTCACGCCGGCGACAATCGGCGTGGCGGCGGACGTTCCGTTGAACGAAGCGTAATTCCCGGAAGAATCGTAGCCGTCCGCGCCCATACGGTCCGTCGTCCGCACGGTTTCGCCGGGAGCGGAAATGAAGACGGAAGAGCCGAAGCTCGAAAAGTCCGCGTAAGTTCCGTTCGCGTTCGTCGCGGCGACAAGAATGACTTCCCTGAAGCGGCTGTAGCGCATCCAGCCGGCGTCCGTCGGAGCGCCGCGTCCCTCGACGTTCCCGCGCATGTTCCCGGCGGAAAAACAGTGAATGACGTTGTTCGCCGCCGTCGCGCGAAGAGCCTGCGGGATGCCCGATGTCGAAAGATTCTGTGCCGAGGCGAAATACGTCGCGTAGGAATGACTTTTCACGTCGATCTGCGCATCGCCTTCGTAGCTCGTTTCGAAGACGACGTTCCAGCCGTCCGCGCGCGTGGAATAATTGACGCCGGATCCCCAGCAAAAAGCCTCCGGCCTTCCCGTGCCTTCCACTCCGGCGATCGCCGCTCCCGGCGCGCGGCAAGAAAAAAAAAAGAGCATTCCCGCATTTTCCGCGGGAACGCTCTTTTTCCGCGCCGAAAAGTTTCGCCGCGGGAGCGGGACGGAGGACGAAGCCGCTCAGCCGCGCGTCGAGCCCGGCGCGGTTTTGATTTCGACGATGTCGTGCGGCGCGGATTCGCGCTGTCCCGCCGCGGAAACGCGGATGAAGCGCGCGCGTTCCCGCAGCGTCTTCAGATCCGGCGCGCCGAGATAGCCGAGGCCGCTCTGAACGCCGCCCGCGAGCGTGATCAGAATTTGGTCGACGCTGCCGGAAACTTCCTTGAGCGCCTCGACGCCTTCGGGAGCGACTTTCGTGATTTTGCTGTTGCGCAAATCGTGCCCGTAGCGCGCCGCGGAACCGTGGCGCATGGCCTCCATCGATCCCATGCCGCGGTATTCTTTGTAAAGCTTGCCGTTGATCTCCATGATTTTTCCGGGAGCTTCCTTGCAGCCCGCGAGCATCCCGCCGAGCATCACGCAGTCCGACAGCGTCAGCGCTTTGACGATGTCGCCGGATTTCGTGATGCCGCCGTCGGCGATGATGCGGACGCCTTTTTTCTTCGCCGCCTGCGCGGAAACGTAAAGCGCCGTCAGCTGCGGAATGCCGACGCCGGCGACGATGCGCGTCGAGCAGATCGATCCCGGCCCCTGCCCGATTTTGACGGAGTCCGCTCCCGCGTCCGCGAGAAATTCCACGCCTTCGCCGCTGGTCACGTTCCCGGCGATGATCGTCAAATCCTTGAAATGATCGCGCACGAAGCGCACGCATTCGCCGACGCCGGCGGAATGCCCGTGCGCGGTCGAGATGATGACGGCGTCCGCTCCCGCGCCGACGAGGTCGGCGACGTGCGCGTCCAGCGCGTCGTAGTTCACGCGGCCGTCGGGATAGCGCGGCACCGCGACGGACGCGCCGCAGCGCAGGCGGAAGTTTTCGTCGCGCGAGGGGCGGATGGCGTCCGTTCCCGACTCGTCGCGGATGCGCTCGATGTCCGAAAGCGTGAAAAGCCCGCGCAGATGATCCTTCGCGTCGACGACGAGAATTTTGTTCGTGCCGATGTGTTCGAGGAAAATGCGGTCCGCCGTCGCGATCGGGTCGCCGCCGAGGTCTTTTTCCTGGATCGTGAGCACCTGTTCCCGCGGAATCATCACGTCGGAAACTTTATGCGCGGCGTGGCGGCTCTTGACGACGCCGCCGCGAAGCAGCCCGAGCAGCTTTCCCTTGGCGTCCGTGACCGGGAACGTCGAGAAGTTGTAGTCGTTGCGCTCGATCATTTCGAGAACGTCGCCCACGGTGAGGTCCGCGGGAACGGTCGCCGGGCGGTCGATCATGCCGTGAATGTAGGTTTTGACGCGACGGACTTTCGCGACCTGGTCGGCGTTCGTCATGTTGTAGTGAATCATGCCGATGCCGCCGTGCAGCGCCATGGCGATCGCCATGGTCGACTCCGTCACCGTGTCCATGTCCGCGGACATGATCGGAAGCGAAAGCGCGATTCTGTCGGAAATCGTCGTGTCCAGGCGCGTCATGCGCGGGAGCACGTCGGAGAAGCAGGTCGCGAGCGAAACGTCGTCGTAGGTCAGCCCCGTTCCCGCGTTCGCGGCGAAAAAGTCGTCCGCTTTTTTGTAAAAAACGTCGTCAAGATGCATGTCGCTTGTCGTTGCCATAAGTAATCCTGTTGCCGGCGTAGCTTATCGCGGGGACGGGAACGGCGCAACAGGATTTTTTCCGAAGAGCCGCGGCGCGGCGAAAGGAATCCGCTTCACGGGAACGGCGCGTTCTGCTAAGATTGCGTTTTTTGAGTTTTCGCATGACCCATTCCGAGCCTCCCAGTCATTTCTCCGTGCTGAAAACGGACCCCGCGAGCGCGGCGCGGCGCGGAGAACTGCGCACGCTCCACGGGAACGTCCGGACGCCGGCGTTCATGCCCGTCGGCACGCAGGGAACCGTGAAGTCGCTCACGCCGGCGCAAATCCGCGAAACGGGCGCGCAGATTATCCTCGGGAACACGTACCACCTCAATCTGCGCCCGGGCGCGGAAACGGTGCGCGCGCTCGGCGGTCTGCACGCCTTCATGGGCTGGGACGGGCCGATTCTGACCGACTCCGGAGGCTTTCAGGTTTTCTCGCTTTCCAAGCTGCGGAAAATCACGGAAACGGGCATTTCGTTCGCCTCGCATCTGGACGGCGCGCGCATCACGCTCACGCCGCAGAGCTGCCTCGGCATTCAAAGCGCGCTCGGGAGCGACATCGCCATGGTTCTGGACATCTGCCCGCCTTTTCCCGCCGAGAAAAAAGACGTCGCCGACGCCGTCCGCACGACGCTGCGCTGGGCGCGCGAATTTCTCGACCGCGCGACGGACACGGGCTTTCTCGCCGCCGGGCACCACGTTTTCGGCATCGTCCAAGGCGGCGTTTACGCGGACCTGCGGCGGGAATGCGCGGAAACGCTCGCGCAGGCGGATTTTCCCGGCTTCGCGATCGGCGGCGTTTCCGTCGGCGAACCCGAACCGGAAATGCTCGCGCAGGTCGCCGCAAGCGCGCCGTTTCTCCCTTTGTCGAAGCCGCGCTACGTCATGGGCGTGGGCACGCCGCCGCAGCTGCTGAAAATGATCGCGCTGGGCGCGGACATGTTCGACTGCGTCATGCCCACGCGCCTCGCGCGGCACGGCACGGCATTCACGCCGGACGGAACGATCAACATCAAGAACGAAAAATACAAGCTCGCCGCCGCGCCGCTCGTCGAAGGGCTGGACAACTACGTCTGCCGAAACTTTTCCCGCGCGTATCTGCGCCATCTTTACATGGCGGGAGAAATGCTCTCCTGCTCGCTGCTGAGCATCCACAACATCCATTTTTTCCAAGACCTGATGCGGCAGGCGCGGGAACACATCGAAGCGGGCGACTTCACGCCGTGGTCCCGCGCATGGTGCGCGCGCTACGAGGCCGGAGAAGCCGCGCGGAAAAAAGAAGCCGCCGGGAAAAACTGAAAATCCGCGCGCGCAAAAAAAAACGCATCCCCGCGTTCCCGCAAAAGGAGAGAAAAGAAAAACCGCAACACCGTGAACAGCGAACCCTACACGCCGCCGACGCGGAAGTCGTTTTCCCTGAAAGCGCTCGCTTTTTGGGGCGAACGCCTCGCGTCCCCGCCGGCGGCGGATTGGGAAAAACGCTTCGCGGAAGACGCGCTCTTCGCCGGACGCAGGCTCTACCGCGAACTGCGCGTCGCGGAAATCGTCCTCGAAGAAAATTCCGCCGCCGTCGTCTTCCGCGTTCCCGCGCAAACGCCGCCGCAGCTGCAGATTCTTTTCGACCTGGACGCCGCCGGGAACATCCTTTGGCGCAGTAGCGCGTCCGCGCCGCGCCGCGAATCCGCGCCGTTCGCCGTCGCCGCGCTCTACGTCGTCGAGGAATTCGTCGCCTCCGAATACGCGGATCTCCCGCTTTCGGCGGGAACGGAAAAAAAGGACGACGAAAAAGGCGAGGGAACGGACGTCACCGCACCCGCCGCGTCCGTTCCCGCCGCGCCGACGCGCCCGAGCCGCGCGCTCGCCGTCCGCTTTTTCTCCGCGGAAAACGAGCTTTCCTTCGCCGCGTTCTGGCGAGAAAACGGCGCGCGCGGCAACGGCGTTCCCGCGCTGACCGCCGCCGCGTCCGACCCGAAGCTCACGCCGGAAGAGCGCGGGCAGCTCATTCGCCTCGTCGCAGCGGCGCGCAAGGCGGACTTTTCCTTCGACGCGAAGCGCGGCGTCTACGCGCTCGCGGGAACGACGCGCGCGATCCGTTTCGTGAACGAATTTTTCCCGCACTGGCAGCGCCGCTTCAAAATCGAAGGCGGGGAAAACATCGGCGTGTTTTCGCGCTCGGCGCGGGAAATCGACGCGCGTCTGCGCCTGCGCGCGGAACCGCGAAACGCCTTCAGCGCCGTTTGGGACTTTTCGCTCGACGGCGAAAGTTTCACCGAAGCCGAAACGCGCGCGCTGCTCAAGCACCGCGGCGAAGCCGTTTTTCTGCCGGGGCGAGGCGTCGTGCGGCTGCGCGCGGGAACGAAAACCGTCGCCGACGACTGGCCCGATCCCGCCGCGCACGGCATCCCGATTTACACGCTGCTCTCGCTGTTCCGCAGCGGCGAGGCGGCCGACGCGCTCGTTCCCGACGCGAAGCTGCAGGCGTGGCGGAAAAACTTTCTGCGCGAGCCCGAGCCCGTTCCCGGGCTCCCCGCGTTTCTGCGCCCGTATCAGGCGCGCGGCGTCGCGTGGCTTCGGCGCATGTTCCGGCGCGGCGCGCATCCGCTGCTCGCCGACGAAATGGGCTTGGGCAAAACGCTGCAGACGCTCGCGCTGCTCGCGCTCGACGCGACGCCGCGGCGGCCGGCGCTCATCGTCTGCCCCGCCAGCGTCATTCCCGTCTGGAGAAACGAAATCCGGAATTTTTTCCCGCAGCTGCGCGCGGAAACGCTCGGCGCGGAAAACGGATTCCGACGGAAAAAAAGCGAAGGAGCGCCGCCGCACATCTGGCTCGCGAGCTACGGCATGCTGCGCGCGCATGCGGATCTTCTGCCGAAAAAACGCTTTTCCTTCGCCGTGCTCGACGAGGCGCAGTTCATCAAAAATCCGCAGGCGAAAGTCACGCAGGCCTGCCTGAAAATCGTCGCGGACCGCCGCCTCGCGCTCACGGGAACGCCGATCGAAAACCGGCATCTCGACTTGTGGACGGTGTTCCGTTTCCTGATGCCGGGACTGCTCGGCAGACGCGCGACGCTCGAAAGCGAAATCGCCGCGGACGACGCGGGAACGCTCGAAAAGCTCAAGGCGCAGATCGCGCCGTTCATCCTGCGGCGCACGAAGCAGGACGTCGCGCGGGAACTCCCGGAAAAAGTTCAGACCGTGCTTCACTGCCCGCTGACGCCGCAGCAGCGGGAACGCTACGAGGAAATCGTGCGCGGCGGGCTCGCCGTTTTCGGCGGAGGGAAAAGCGGCGCGCCGTCCGTCAAAAGCGCGCTTTCGACGGATTCCGCCAATCTTCTCGCGCTGCTGGTGCGCTTGCGCCAGGCCGCCTGCGATCCTGCGCTGCTCCCGGGACAAAGCGCGCTGCCTGTCGAATATTCCGGAAAAATTTCCGTGCTGCTCGACCGCCTCGAAGAAATCATCGACAACGGCGGGAAAGCCGTCGTCTTCTCTCAATTCGTTTCGCTGCTCGCCCGCGTGCGCGGCGCGATTGAAGAACGTTTCGCGGGAACGCCCGTCTTCTCGCTCACGGGAAAGACGACGGATCGCGAAACGCCCGTCGAGGACTTCCAGTCGCGCAGCGGAGCGGCGGTTTTTCTCGTCAGCCTGCGCGCCGGCGGCACCGGGCTGACGCTGCACAGCGCGGAGTACGTTTTCCTGCTTGATCCGTGGTGGAATCCCGCCGTCGAAGAACAGGCGATCGACCGCGTCCACCGCATCGGGCAAAAACGCCGCGTCTTCGTCTACCGCATGGTCGCCGCGGGAACGATCGAGGAGCGCATCGAAAAACTCAAGCAGACCAAGCGCGCGATGTTCGACACGCTCGTCGGCGCGCTCCCGGACATGTCCGAATGGGCGAGTCAGTATCCTTCGCTCGAATCCCTCATCGCCCTCAGCGAATGAAAGAAAATTCAGAAAAAAGAAGCGCGCGGAAAATGTTTTCGCCGCAGCGCATTCCCGAAGATTTGTCCCCGAACCGCTGGACGCGGCTGTTGCGCGAAGCGCGGGAGCGCGCGCGGGAAAACGGCGAAGCGCCGCTCGACCTCGCGGTTTCCAACCCGACGGCCGCCGGCTTTCTTTGGCGGCGGGAAACGCTCGCGACGGCGCTCGCTTCCGACGCGATCGAGCGCTACGCTCCGCATCCGCGCGGGAACGCCGCCGCGCGCGACGCCGTCGCGGAATTTTACCGCAGAGAGCACCGCACGGAAATTTCGCCGGAGCGGATTCATCTCACGGCAAGCACGAGCGAGGCGTATTCCTGGCTGGCGAAACTGCTTTGCTCCGCGGGCGACAACGTGCTCGCTCCCGCGCCGTCCTACCCGCTCATCGCGCATCTGTGCGGCATGGAAGACGTCGAAACGCGCCGCTATTTTCTGCGGTTCGATGAAGAGAAAAACCGCTGGGCGACGGATTTTTCCTCGCTCGAAAACGCGTTCGACGCGCGGACGCGCGCGGTTTTCTGCGTCGCGCCGAACAACCCGACGGGTTCGGTTTTTTCGGAGGAAGAGCGAGCCCGGCTTCTCGCGTTCGCGCGGGAACGCGGCGTGCCGCTTGTCGTCGACGAAGTTTTTCTCGAATACGCCGGCGGGAACGCGGCGAGCGCGCCGGCGTCGTTCGCGGGCACGCGGGACGCGCCGGTTTTCGTGCTGGGCGGGCTGTCGAAATCGGCGGCGCTCCCGCAAATCAAGGTCGGGTGGATTCTCACCTGCGGGCCGGAAGCGTTTGCGGCGGAAGCGCTCCCGCGCCTCGATTTCATCGCGGATGCGTTTCTGTCTTCCTCGGCGCCGTCGCAGGGCGCCGTTCCCGCGCTGCTCGCGGCTTCGGGCGCGATGCGGGAACGCATCCGCGCGCGGCTCGACGCGAATGAAAAGCGGCTGCGCGCGTGGGCGGACGCGTCGCCGCACGCGGTGAAAATCCTGCCGCGGGAAGCGGGCTGGTACGCGCTCGTGCGGCTGCCGCGCGGCGTCGCCGAAGACGCGCTCGCGGAATGCCTGCTGCGGCGGGAAAACGTCGTCGCGCATCCCGGCTATTTTTACGACGCGGAAAACGTTCCCGCGCCGCTGCTCGTGCTTTCGCTGCTCGCCCCGGAGGAAACGCTCGCGGCGGCGCTCCCGCGGATCGACTCCGCGCTGCTGCGCTGCTGAGGCGGCGTTCCCGCGCCGCTCAGTTCGCGAAGCGGAAAAGCGCGACGTCGCCGTCGCGGAAAAGATAATCCTTGCCCTCAAGCCGGTATTTCCCGGCTTCGCGCGCGGCGGCGAAGGAGCCCGCGGCGACGAGGTCGTCGTAGGAAACGACTTCCGCCTTGATGAAGCCTTTTTCGAAATCCGTATGGATGACGCCAGCGCACTGCGGCGCCGTCATGCCTTTCCGGAACGTCCACGCCTTGGCTTCCTTTTCTCCGGCGGTGAAATACGAGGCGAGCCCGAGCAGGTCATACGTGCGGCGGATGAGCTGGGAAACGCCGCTGTCTTCGACGCCGAGGCTGCGGAGAAATTCCGCTCCCTCCTCCGGGGAAAGATCGCAAAGCTCGGCTTCGACCTGCGCGCAGATGACGCAAACGCGCGCGTCGTGATTTTCGGCGACGTAATCGCGCACCTTCGCGACGTAGGGATTTTTTTCGGGATCGGCGAGGTGGCTTTCGTCCACGTTGCACGCGTAGAGCACGGGCTTCGTCGTGAGCAGGAAAAAGCCTTTCATGCGCGCGCGGTCGTCATCGCTCGCCGACGGGAGCGTCGCGGCGGGCTTGCCGGCGTTCAGGTGCGGGATGAGGCGGTTCAGCAGCTCGACGTTCGCGGCGGCTTCCTTGTCCTGCCCTTTGACTTTTTTCAGGTTGCGCTCGAGCTGCGCTTCGCAGGACTGCAGGTCGGCGAGCACGAGTTCCGTCGTGATGACCTCGATGTCGCGCAGCGGGTCGACGCTGCCCATGCTGTGGATGACGTCGTCGTCGTCGAAGCAGCGCACGACCTGCACGATCGCGTCGACTTCGCGGATATTGGAAAGAAATTTGTTCCCGAGGCCCTCGCCTTTGGACGCTCCCGCGACGAGCCCGGCAATGTCCACGAACTCGATGACGGCGGGAACGATGACGTTCGTCTTCGCGATTTTCGCCAGCGGCGCGAGGCGTTCGTCCGGCACTTCGACGATGCCGACGTTCGGCTCGATCGTGCAGAAAGGATAGTTGGCCGCCTCCGCCTTGCGGGAACGCGTCAGCGCGTTAAAAAGCGTGCTCTTCCCGACGTTGGGAAGCCCTACGATGCCAGCTTGAAGCATTTCTGAAAAAACGTTTGATTCGTTGAAAAAAAGTGCGCCCGCTTCGGCGGCGGGAACGGAAGATTAAAGTCCGATTCCGCCGTTTTGGGAAGTCCAAAATATTTCGGCGGCATTCAAGCCGCGCGGGAACGCCGCGCCGCCGTCTCCTCACGGGTCGACGTCGTGCGGCATTTTCACGTAATTGTCGGAGCGGCCGCGCGCGGTGCCCCAGATTTCGAAGAGGCGGAACGCGGAAATCGCGGGCTTCGCGCCGTGCTCGTCGCGGATTTCCGCGCCGATGCTGAAGCAGTAATTCATCTGCCGGAACGCGCGGGAATACGCCATGCCCATGCGGACGTAGCCATCGTAGATCGAGCTGACGACCGCGCCCGCGCCCTTCACGCCGGTGATGCGGATGCCCGTTCCCGCGGCGAGCGCCTCGTCGTTCGCGGCGCGGATGTCCAGCACGAGGTAATGCACGTCGCCGCAGGCGTCGGCGAGGCGGTCGATCGCGTCGGCGAGCGTTCCCGCGCGCAGTTCCGGGCGGGAGACGAAGTTTGCGCCGCGGATGCGGGAGCCGATCGGCGCAAGCGCGAAAGTCTCGCCCGCGTCGAGCACTTTTCCCGCAGAGCGGAAATTGATTTTGGAAAAGAGCTTGCCGTCGGAAACGGCCTTGTCGTCCGCCCAAATCAAGTCCTCGAGCTTGCGTTCGCCGTCGCCTTTGATGACGACGAAATCCTTTTGGACGACGGTCTGGATGCGCCCTTCGCGGCGGCCGGGACGGCGCGACCAAATGACCTCGTATTCGTTCCCGCCGACGTATTCCTGCAGGACTGCGGCGTCCGGATTCACCTCGAGCCAGTTGCGCAAATGTTCGCGGGAACGCACGACGCAAACGCCGACGCCGCCGTCGCCGATTTCCGGCTTCATCACGCACGGGAACGCGATGCCGTTTTCCTCCATCAGCGAAAGGACTTTTTCCCAGCGGTTGTCGAGCGTCTCGTTGACGGGAACGAGCAACGTCTTCACGCGCGCGGCGGCGACCGCCGGGTCGCTCTTTTCGGCGAGAAATTTTTCGTAATGCTCGAACTTGGATCCTGCGGGAACGCCGCCGTCCGCGCCGAGGCCGCGATTCGCGAGCGTGAACAGCGTGAACGAGCGGTGCACGGCAGCCTGCCACAAGAAATGAATCATCAGCGGCACGGCGAGGATGAAATGCGGCCAGAACTCGTGGCGCGTCCACTGCCGGCGCATCATGACGTGGCGGCGGCGACCGCGCCACGTGAACGCGGGAATGACGTAGTGCGTGATCAGCCAAAGCGCGACGATGGCGCCGATGACGATCCACGCCGCGTTGTGATGCCACTCTTTGAATTTGTCGATGACTCCCGCGCCCACTTTTTCCGCGAGCAGAATCAGCGGCGGCGTCCACACGGCCGCGGCGATGAAGAACAGCAGGATGAGTTTTCCCATGTTCAGCTTCATGATGCCCGCCGCGACGAACGTCGGCACGCGCGAACCGGGAATGAAGCGCGAGGAAACGATCAGCGCGAAGCCTTTCGGATTTTTGTCGAACCAGTCCGACATGCGGTCGACTTCCTGCTCGGAAATGATCCACTTGAACGGCGCCTTGCGCAGCACGGGTCGCCCGAAGAAACGCCCGATCAGGTAAAGCGCGCTGTCGCCGATGAAAATCCCGACGAGGCACGCGAGCGTCGCGGGAACGAACTCGATCAGTCCCTGCGCGACGAGCAAGCCGGACGCGAGACAGGTCGGGTCTTCCGCGACGAACGTGCAGACGAGGATGACGAGCATCAGCACCAGCACGCGCATCCCGTGCGCAGCCTCGATCGGCGGGAACGGCGCGGCGGCGGGAACGGGCGCGGCGCGGGAAAGCTTTTCCGCCTCGGCGGGAACGGCGACTTTCGCGAGAAACGCGGCGTAGTCGTCCGCCAGCTTTTCCGGATTTTCAAGGAAAACGTCGTGCCCGCCGGGAACGAAACGCGCGACGGCCTGCGGCGCGAGCTTCGCCGTGTACTGCGCCGCGACGAACGGGACGACGAGGTCGTCCTTGCCGTGCGCGAGATAAAGCGGCCCCTGCCATTCCCGCAGGTATTTCTTCAGCTCGCTCACGTCGGAATCCCACAGCATCCGCGCGAACGCCTTGTTCACGTTCCCGGCGTCCATCAGCCCGAAATGCGGAAGCACGTCCTGCGCAATTTTGAAAAATCCGAGATGAAACGTGTAGACGATTTTATTGACGATGTGATTGCCGAGCAGTTCGAATTCCTGCGCGCCTACGGACGAAACCAGCGCGAGCGAATGCACGCGCTCCGGCCGCCGATGCGCCATGTAAATCGCGACGCCGCCGCCCTGCCCGACGCCGAACACGTTCGCTTCGGAAATGCCCAGCGCGTCGAGCAGCTCGAACATTTCTCCCGCCGCCGCCTCGACGGAATAATCCTCGACCTCGCGCTCGGACGCGCCCGCGCCCGGCAGGTCAGGGACGATCACGCGGTCCGCCGCGCCGACGCGCACGAGCTCCCGCGCGACGGCGTCAAGCGAGCTCCCGTCGCTGCCCGCGCCGTGCACGAGCAGCACGGGCGCGCGCACGGGAACGCCGTCGCGCCAGTTTTTCCACGCGGAGGAAAGGCGGCGTTTCGACGCGTCGTAAATTTCCTCCGCTTTTTCCGCGGCGGCTTCGGCGACGGATTTTTCCGGCGCGGCGGGAGCAACGGCGGAGGCGGACGCTTCAGGCGGCACCGCGGGAACGGGCACGCCGACCGTCTCGAGCGAATATTCCGCGTAGGCGATTCTGACGGTTCTTCCCGCGGGCAGAAGCTTGGAAACGTAAATCCCGTTGACGCGGCTGTTCTTGTCGGGATTTTCGGGAACAGCTTTTCCTTCGGCGAGAATTTTCGCGGAAACGTCGTCCGCGCTTTCCCAAACGTATTCGACGAAAAGTTCCTCGACTTCGACGCTTTTCTGATTTTCCCGCAGCTGCGGCGTCATCGGGAACGCGTGACGCACGCCGTAGGAAGCCGCGACCAAGGCGAGAAACAAAAAAATCACGCGCCACCGCACGGGCAGGCGCTGCCAAAGATTTTTCTCGGAAATCAATTTCTGCGTCATCGTCGAAAATGGGTTGCGGAAAAGTTACCCGCTTTTCGCGCGGGCGGAAAGGCGAATTTTGACGAGCGCGGCGGGAATGCCCGCGCCGTTCCCGCGAAAAAAAAAGAACCGGCAAGCGACGACGCTTTCCGGTTCTTTTTTTTTCGGACGGAGAAGAAAAATCTCACTTCGCCTCGAGCACGCCGATTTCGGCGGCGGAAACGTGATTTTTCTCGAGCGCGTGCGTTCCCGTGAAGCGGAAGTAGCGCGCGTTTTGCGGCGGGAACGCGACGGTCTGCTCGATCGGGTTCGCGCGAAGGTTGCCGAATTCGCCCTCGGCGACTTTTTTCCACTTTTTGCCGTCCGTGCTGATTTCGAATTTGTAACGGTCGGTCATGCCGTTGTTCGTGCCGTCCTGGCGCGGCAGGTACGTGAACGCGCGAAGCTTGAGCGTTTCGCCCATGTCGACCGTGAACGACTGCGGCGGGCGCAGTTCCTGCCGCGGGTGCGTGTGCCAGAACGTGTCGGCGTTCCCGTCGATCGCGGCCTTGGCGTTCGTGCCCTTCGGCTCGGCGACGATTTTCCATTTCGTTTTCGGCACGCCCTGCGTGAACAGCGGCTCGTTCGTCGCCTTCTTCAGGTTGAGTCCTTCCGGCAGCTTGAACAGCGAAAGTTCGGCGATGCAGGGGCTCGCGGCAGCTTCCGTGATGCGCAGGCGCACGCGCTTGGCCGTGACCGGCTCCGGCAGCACGAGCATCGTCTGAACGCCGATTGTCATGCCGGAAACGACTTCTTTCCATTCGCCGTCGACTTCGGCGTCGAGCGCCCAGGCGTCGACGCGCTGGCCGAGGCGGATTTCCTCGCGCACGCGCACGACGTCGAAAGTCGCCTTCGACGGGAGCTCGACGACGGCGGCGGCGGTCGTCTGTCCGTCTTTCGTCGCCCAGAACGTGTCGAGGTCGCCGTCGGTCAGCTTGTCTGCGGAAAACGCTTTCCCGCGGGAACGGCCTTTGGCGTCTCCGCCGAGCGCGAAATCTTTTTTGTAAAGGGCGTCGCGGAGCTTCTTGAATCCCATGAGCGCCTTGACGTCGGCGGGATCGAGCCGACCGGTCTTGTCCGGCGCGAGGTTCAGGATGAGATTCGCGCCGCGGCCGACGCAGTCGAACCAAACCTGCATGAGCGTTTCCGGAGATTTCGGACGACCGCCCTTGTGCCAGAACCAGCCGCTGTGGTTGATCGGCGTGTCGCCTTCCGCGGGAACCCAGCGATCCCCGCCGCGGACGCCGTGCGCGGCCTGCGCGTGCTGACACCTGTCGCGGCAAGACGGCGGATGCGCCGGTCCCGCGTTCGAAGACGAGCCGATGGTGTGCCAGTGCGGATAACCGACGTGCCCGCGCTCGGAGCCGCCCCAGCGCGCGTCTCCGTAATGCGACGCGCCCCAGATGATGCATTCCGGCTGCATTTTGCGGATATTTTTCACGATTTGTTCGAAATCGTAATATTTGTCCGCGCCGCCAGGCGTGTTGCGGCGTTCCCGCGCGCCGCCGTAGTAGCCGTCGCCGCCGTTCGCGCCGTCGAACCAGATTTCGAAAACGTCGCCGTAATTCGTGAGCAGCTCTTCAATTTGTCCGTAATAGGCCTTGATGTAGCCGGGACGGCCGTACTCCGGGTGATTTCTGTCCCACGGAGAAAGATACGTTCCGAACTTGATGCCGTATTTCTTGCAGGCTTCGGAAAACTCCTTCACGACGTCGCCCTTGCCGTTTTTCCACGGCGATTTTTTGATGCTGTGCTCCGTGGTCTTCGTCGGCCACGCGCACCAGCCGTCGTGATGCTTCGCGGTGTAAATCATCCCGGTCATCCCGCCTTCTTTGAAGGTTTTGACGATTTCCTCCGCGTCGAAATCCGTCGGGTTGAAGAGCGTCGGGCTTTCGTCGCCGTAGCCCCATTCGCGGCCGGTGAACGTGTTGAGACCGAAATGCGTGAACGCGTAAAATTCCAGCCGCTGCCACTGAACCTGCGGTTCGGTCGGCGTCGCGCCGTAAGGTTTCGGCGCGCCGGAGCTGAACGCGGG
>DVOG01000112.1 GCA_018713755.1 Candidatus Spyradosoma merdigallinarum
GCGCGACGCTGAGCGGCGGCGTTTCGCTGACGCACAGCGAGGGGGCGGTTTTGACCATCGCGGGAACGCTCGCGCTGAACGCGGACGCCGGCAAAAAGGTTACGCTCGGCGGCGGCAAGGTCGTGCTCGCGCCGACGGCGAAACTCGACCTCGGCGGGAACGCCGCCTCGGGCGCGGCGCAGACGCAGACGCTTTTCGCGGACGCGACGAACGCTTCCTCCGCGCTGGGACGCGGCGCGACGGTGACGATTTTCGAAGGCGGGAACGTCGAAGGCGATGCGGTCGCGTTCCTCGCGACGGATTCCACGCTGAGCGCGCTCGCGAGTCAATATGCCGTGATTTACGACAAGACGAACGGGCTGACGGTGCAGACGCTGACGAATCCCGAAGCGTTCGCGAACGGCGTGGACACGAGCGACCTGAGCGCGAGCTTCGTCGCTTGGTCGCTCGGAGACCTCGCGGACGAGCTCGAGACGCTGCCCGCCGGATTCACGGACGCGGCGCAACTCGGAGCGCTCGGCGGCGGGAACGACCCGTTGCTCAACGCGCTGCTCGCGGGCGACACGGGAACGGCGCGCTCGATTCTCGACCGGCTCTCTCCGAAGAGCTACGCGGCGATGATCGCCATGCCCGTCGAAACCTTCCACGACGACGTGCGCAGCATCGCCGCGCGCCTCGAACAGCGCCGGCACGATGCCGCCGCGGGCGTGGACGGCGATTGGCAATTCTTTGCGCAGGCGCAGATGATTTCCGTGGAAAACGACACGGCTTCGGACGCGCCGACGTTCGACTTCGACCGCTACGGCGCGCTTGCGGGCGCGGACGTGAAGCTTGACGAAACGACGCTGCTCGGCGTCGCCGTCGGCGCGGGAACGGGCGATGCGGACATTCACAACGGCGGCGGCAAAATCGAATCGACGGATTTCCGCGCGCTCGCCTACTTCGGGAAAACCTTCGCGGAACGCTTCTACGTGAACGCGGGAGCGCAGCTCGGCTTCGCCTCCTACGACGTGAAGCGCAGGAGCGATTACGGCGACGCGAACGCGGACGTCGACGGCTGGAACGCGGGCGCGTTCGCGGAGGCGGGCGCGGCGTTCGCGATTTCCGAAACGCACGGGCTTTACGCGACGCCCTACGTGGGACTCGCCTACGCGCACGCGGAGACGGATTCGTTCACGGAAAGCGGAAGCGCCCGCGCGGCCTTCGACGCGGACGCGCTCGAGGGCGACAGCCTGCGTGCGCGCATCGGCTGCGCGTTCTCTTGGGATTTCGCGCTGGCTTCGACGGCCGTGCGCCTCGGTCTCGACGTCGCGTATTCGCGCGAACTGCTCGACGACGAAATCGACGTGGACGTCCGTTCCGGTTCCGACGAAATCTCGGAAACGGCGGCGGCGCTCCCGGAAGACGTGTTCTCGATCGGGCCGACGCTGGACGTCGCGCTCACGGCGAGCGCGAGCGTTTACGCGGGCTACGCGTTCAACGCGGGAACGGACTCTTCGACGGCGCACAGCGCGAACGTCGGCTTCCGCATGCGCTTCTGACGAAAAAACGAAATCGGAAAGGGAGGGTCGGCGCCTTGCGCCTGCCCTCCCTTTTTTTCGTTCCCGCGCGGAGGCGGGATCAGCGGGAAAAGCGGCGGTATTTGATGCGGTGCGGGCGGTCGGGCTCGTGGCCGAGGCGTTTGCGCAGCTCCGCTTCGTAGGAGGAATAATTTCCTTCGTGCCAGTAAATCCGCGAGTCGCCCTCGAAGGCGAGAATGTGCGTCGCGACGCGGTCGAGGAACCAGCGGTCGTGCGTGACGACGACGGCGCATCCGGCGAAGGCGTTCAGCGCGTCCTCGAGCGCGCGGATCGTGTTCACGTCGAGGTCGTTCGTCGGCTCGTCCAGCAGCAGGACGTTCGCGCCGCTTTTGAGCATGCGCGCGAGGTGAACGCGGTTGCGTTCGCCGCCGGAAAGCAGCCCGACGAGCTTCTGCTGCTCCGCGCCCGTGAACCCGAAGCGCGCCGCGTATTGCCGCGCGGGAACGCGCGCCTTGCCGAGCTCGACGATTTCGTTCCCGTCGGAAATGACTTCCCAGAGCGGCTTGGAGCCGTCGAGCGCGTCGCGCGACTGGTCGACGTAGGCGAGCTTCACGGTTTCGCCGAGCGTGATCGTTCCCGAGTCGGGTTTTTCCGCTCCCGTGATCATTTTGAAAAGCGTCGTCTTTCCGGCGCCGTTCGGCCCGATGACGCCGACGATTCCGCCGGCGGGCAGCGTGAAGTTCACGCGGTCGAGCAGCAGGCGGTCGCCGAAGCCTTTCGTGAGATTTTCCGCGACGATGACTTTTTCGCCGAGGCGCGGTCCCGCGGGAATGAAGATTTCCATCGTCTTTTCGAGCTCGCGTTCGTCCTGCCGGCACATTTCTTCGTAGGCGCGCAGACGGGCCTTGTTTTTGGCGAGGCGTCCGCTCGGCGACGTCGCCGCCCAGCGGCGTTCCCGCTCCATGGTTTTCCGCCGCGCGGAGGCGACTTTTTCCTCGGCGGCGAGGCGCTTTTCCTTCTGTTCGAGCCACGAGGAATAATTTCCTTTCCACGGAATGCCGTAGCCGCGGTCGATTTCCAGAATCCACCCGGCGACGTTGTCGAGGAAATAACGGTCGTGCGTGATCGCGATGACGGTGCCTTTGTACTGGTGCAGGTGGCGTTCGAGCCAGTCGATGGTTTCCGCGTCGAGATGATTCGTCGGTTCGTCGAGCAGGAGAATGTCGGGTTCCTGCAGCAGAAGGCGGCAGAGCGCGACGCGGCGCTTTTCGCCGCCGGAAAGCGTTCCCGCGAGCGCGTTTTCGTCCGGGCAGCGCAGCGCGTCCATCGCCATTTCGATGCGCGAGTCCAAATCCCAGGCGCCGGAAGCGTCGAGCTTCTCCTGAATTTCGCCCTGCCGCGCGAGGATTTTTTCCTGTTCGGCGGGATCGTCGGTTTCCTCGAGACGGGCGAAAGTTTCGTCGTAGTCTTCGAGGAGTTTCCGCGTTCCCGCGACGCCCTCTTCGACGCATTCGCGCACGGTTTTTTCGGGGTCGAGGCGCGGTTCCTGCTCGAGGTAGCCGATCGTGTAGCCGGGAACGCGGGTGATTTCTCCCTCGTATTGCGTGTCGACGCCCGCCATGATGCGGAGCAGCGTCGATTTGCCCGAGCCGTTCACGCCGAGAACGCCGATTTTCGCGCCGTAAAAATACGACAGCGAAACGTCTTTGAGAATCGGCTTTTTCTCGAATCCCTTCGAAAGCCGCGACATCGTGAAGATGATTTTTTCTTCCGCCATGACGGGAACGCCTTTCTGCTGTGCGGTTGAGCGAGGAGAGAGCCTCTCAGACTTCGCCGCGGCAGACGCGGATGAAGCGCGCCTTGTCCGGCGCATTGAAGAACGCCGTTCCCGCCACGAGCGTGTCCGCTCCCGCGGCGAGGCAGCGCGGCGCGGTCGTTTCGTCGACGCCGCCGTCGACTTCGATGCGCCAGTTCCCGCCGCGTTCCCGCCGGAGCCGCGCGAGGGTTTCGATTTTCGGCAGGACGTCGGCGATGAATTTTTGCCCGCCGAAGCCCGGGAACACGGACATCACGAGCACGAGGTCGACCTCGTCGAGAAACGGCAGGAGCGCCTCCGCGGGCGTGTCGGGATTGAGCGAAATTCCCGCCTGTTTCCCGAGCGCGCGAATGCGGCGCAGCGTCTCCGCCTTCGGGTAATCCGGCTCGACGTGCACGGTGATGAGGTCCGCGCCCGCCTCGGCGAATTTTTCGACGTAGGCGTCGGGCCGCGCCAGCATCAGGTGCGTGTCGAAAAAGAGCGAATCGTCGCGGGAGCGCAGCGCCTTCACGACGCCGGGACCGAACGAGATGTTCGGCACGAAATTCCCGTCCATGATGTCGAGATGCAGCCACGTCAGACCGCATTCCCGCACGACGTTCAGCCCTTCGCCGAGCGCCGCGTGGTCGGCGGCGAGAATGGAAGGCGAGAGAATTTTTTTCATCGGTTCTTCTTGTTCCGGCATCGTTTTTCGAAAAAAGTTTTTCGCAAAAAAAGGAGTGAATCACGCCGCGGAGGCGTTCCCGCAGAGCATCCCGTAAACGGACGCGAGCGGCACGCAGGCCGGCAACCCGTAAGGCGAAGCGAGGCAGTCCTCGGCGGAAACGCCGTTGCGCTTCAGCGCGGCTGGAATTTCCGCGGGAGCGCGCACGGTTTCGATCGCCTCGAAGGTTTCCGGCTCGAAAAGCGTCCACAGCGGGAAGCGGTAGAGCACCGCCCAGTCGTCGTCGCTCCCGCGCGGGACGCAGCACGCGAGGAGCCGCGCGCGCGTGCGCAGAAACGCGGGAACGCCGGCCTCAAGCGGCGCGGCGCCGAGAAGCAGCTCCTCGTTCAGAAAAACCGCGTCGGCGCGGAAGTCGGGAACGATTTCCGCGCCGCCCGACGCGCCGATGCGGAAGGAAACGCCGAAGCCCGACATTTCCGCCGGAAACGTTCCGACGCTCCCGCGGACGCCCGACAGACAGTTGATCCACTCGACGCGCAGCGCGGAAAAAGCGCCGTCACTGTGCTGCGGGAACGCCATCGACGTTCTTCTCTTCCTGCGACTGCGCGGCCTGAAGCGTCGGCGCGTCCAGCGTCGGGAACGGCGCGGAAGGCAGCCCCGCTTCGTAAATTTCCCGCAGCAGCACGGGCGAATCCGAAAAATAAAGCACGTGCAGCATCCCGTTTTCCGGCGTTCCGCGGTAAACGGTCTCCGCGTCGAATTTCACCGGCGCGAGCGCCGCGGGTTCGTAGGCGAACGCCGGACGCGGGCCCTTTGCGTTCTCGGCTTCCGTGTGAAGATACACGAGAAACGTGTCTCCGCCGTCCGCTTTCGGCGCGACGAAGATGAACGGACGCGCGACGACGCTTTCGTCCACGCCCGCCATCGCCGCGTCGCTGAAACGCGCGCCGAGCGCGCCCTCTTCCGGACGAATTTCCACGCGCTCGGAAGTTTCGCCGGCGGGCAGCCCGTAAAACGCGCTCGCGACGAAGGAGTCCGTCACGCGGACGAAAAGCCGGACGCCGCCGGGAAAACCCGCCACTTCGTATTCGCCCGTCGAGGAATTGCTCGCCGCCACGCCGATTTGCTCGGGAACGAGCCGCCGCCCCCGCCCGTCTTCCAAAACGATGTCCGACCACGAAAAAAGCTGAACGCCGCCGCGACGCAGCGCGTGCTGCAGCGTCCCCTCGTGCATGCGCAGCTCATAGACGGTTTTTCCGTCCGGGCTGCGCAGCAGAAGCATTTTTCCCGAAAGCAGGACGACAGCCAGCACGATGATTGCCGCGAACGCCCCGAAGAAGACGACCATCAGTTTCTTGACCATAATTGCTTGGCGGAAAGGATATGCGCCGCGCGCGCGGGAACGCAAATTAAATCCACGACGTCACGTGCCCTTGCGCGAGCTTGACGAAGAAGACGACGACGTTTTTCGCCAAGTGCGCAGCGACGGGAGCGAGCAGCGACGCGTGCGGATTCCACCGGAAAAACCGCACGAAGTAAAACCAGAGCGCTCCCGCGAAAATGAAGCCCGTGGAGAAGAAGCCCTTCGCCGAAAGATTCAGCGAAAAGCCCTCGCGAATCGCCGCGAACGTTCCCGCGGAACGGTCGTCCGGCATCTCGAAACTCCACAAATGGTCGTGCATCAAAGCGAAAATCAGGGAAAACGCGACGATGCTCGCCCAGCGCGCCGCGTTCCCGCGGCGTTCCACGACGAGATAGCCGCGGAAAATCACCTCTTCCGTGAACGCCGCCGCGACGAAAAGCGGCAGCGCGAGCCACGAAACGTCCTTCTGCTCCTCCGCGATGCCGAGCCGAATTTCGCCCCAAACCTCCAGCCCGAGCAACACAAGCGTTCCCGCGACGGCGACGGCGACGGCGCGCGCCGGGCACGACGACGCGCCGGGAAGCCCGCCGCCGCCCTGCGGATTTTCTTTCGCCTCGCGAAACCACATCCGCGCCAGCCAAAGCGCGACGGCGACGAAAAGCGCGACGCCTACGGGGTTCAGGGACGTCATGGCGTGAAATCCTTTGCTTTCCTTTTTTCTCAGACGACCGTCCGCGCGCTCACCGCGTGTTTTCCGGCTGCAGCAGCGGCGATTCTCCGGCGATCTGCAGCGTGTCGAAACCCGCCTTTCCCGCGAGTTCCGCGATTTTGAAAAGTCCCTGCACGCTCACGGAACGGTTCAGCTTGAGCAGAAGCGTCCTCCGTTCCCGCGGCTCGCCTTCCGGCGCGGCGCCCATGCGGGCGAAAACCTGCTCCGGCGTCTCGTAAATGTGTTCGCCGAAGATGAACATCGCGTCGCTCTTCACCGTCAGCACGGCGCTCGCCTCCGTGCCCGGGAGCGGCGTTTCCGCGCGCGGCAGCGCGAAGGCGGCGACGGAAGAAGCGGGCGGCGTTCCCGCGGCATCGCCGTCGGAAAGCTTCACGGAAATTCCCGGCGCGAAGATGAATTTCGAGCCGGTCAGCATCAGCAGCACGACGATCAGCAAAACGTTGAAAAGCGGGACGGGTTCGAGCCCCGCGTCCAGCTTTTCGCGAAGGCGTTCCCGAAGGCGGAAAGGACTGCTCGAGAGATTCTGCATACGGTTTTTCTGCGCTTTGTTCTGCGCCCTATTCTGCCCGTTCGCGCTCCCGCTGTCGAGGGCGGAAAACGCGCGTTCCCGCGGCGACGCGGAAAATTTTCGGATTTTACAAGCGCGGGCGAATGTGAAATTCTATCAGTTCGATTTTTTTTCGACATGAGCGAAGATTCTCCTTTGAGATTTTATGATGCGGATTTCGCCGTGACGCCGGAATACCGCGCGTCGCTGCCGGACATGCAGAACCGGAACGAAACGACGATTCCCGGCGGAAAAGTCCCGCTGCTTCAGGTCGGCATGTCGAATTTCCGCCTGCCGCTGCGCATCGCGCGGCGCGGGAACGCCGAGCCGGTTTCCGTCGAGGCTTCCGTCACGGGAACGGTTTCGCTCGACGCCGAACACAAGGGCATCAACATGTCGCGCATCGTCCGCATTTTCTACGAATTTCAGGACGAAGTCTTCGCGCCGGCGACGCTGAAAAAAGTCCTCGCGCGCTACCTGTCGGAAATCGGCAGTTCCCGCGCGCAAGTCCGCCTGGATTTCAATTATCCGATTCTGCAGAAAAGCCTGCGCAGCGGGCTCGCCGGCTTCCAGTATTACTCCTGCGCCTACGAAGGCATTCTCGAAGACGGGAAATTCCGCGCGTTCGTGCATTTCGACTTCGTCTATTCCTCGGCGTGCCCGTGTTCCGCCGAGCTTTCCGAGCACGCCCGCGCCTCGCGCAACATCCTCGGCATTCCGCATTCCCAGCGCTCGAAGGCGCGCGTGCTCGCGGAAATCGATCCCGCGCAGGAAATTTTCGTCGAAGATTTCCGGGATCTCTGCCTGCGCGCGCTGCACACGGAAACGCAGGTCATGGTCAAGCGCGAGGACGAACAGGCGTTCGCCGAGCTCAACGGCGCCTACTACAAGTTCGTGGAAGACGCGGCGCGGCTGCTCTTCGTGCAGTTCGCCGCGGATTCGCGCGTGCTCGATTTCCGCATCGTCTGCGCGCACCTCGAGTCGCTGCATTCGCACGACGCGGTGTCCGTCATCGTCAAGGGCGTTCCCGGCGGCCTCGGGCACAGCTTTTCGGATTTCCGCGCCCTCGTCTGCTGACTTTTTTTCCGCTCCGTTTTTTCAGAAAGAAAGAAGAAAAAAATGACGCCCCGCGAACTCGGTTTCCGCATGCCCGCCGAATGGGAAAAACAGGCGGCGATTTGGCTGACTTGGCCGACGAATCCCGCCCTTTGGCCCGGACATTTCGACCTGCTGCTCCCGCAGTACGCCGCATTCGTCGCGGCGATTTCCCGCTTCGAGCCCGTGCGGATGAACTGCGCCGCGGGAACGCTTCGCGAACAGGCGGAAAAATTCCTGCGCGAAGCCGGCGCAGACCTCTCCGTCGTCGAATTTTTCGACCATCCCGCGAACGACGTCTGGTGCCGCGACCACGGGCCGCTTTTCGTCAAAAACGACGCGACGGGCGAAGTCGCGCTCACCGACTGGATTTTCAACGGCTGGGGCGGAAAATTCGACGCGAAGCTCGACGACGAAATTCCCGCGCGCATCGCCGAGGCGCTCGGCATGCGCCGCTTCGCATTCCCGTTCGAGCTTGAGGGCGGCGCCGTCGAACTCAGCGGCGACGGGCTGCTGCTCACCACCGAATGCGTTCAGAAAAACCCCAATCGCGCCGAAGGCCGCGATGACGCCGCCTTCGAAGCCGCGCTCAAAGACGGGCTGAACGTGAACGAGATTCTTTGGATTTCCAACGGTCTCGCCGACGACGACACCGACGGGCACATCGACAATCTCGCCCGCTTCGTCGCGCCGCGCGCGATTCTCGCCGCCAAGGAGACCGATCCCGCGCGTCCGAATTTCGCCCCGCTCGAAGAAAACCTGGCCCAACTGCGCGCGCTCAAGACGCCCGAGGGCGGACGCTTCGACGTCATCGAGCTTCCGCTGCCGGAACCGTTCTCGCTCGCCGGGCGAAACCTGCCGCCGAGCTACGCGAACTTCCTCGTGCTCAACGATGCTGTCATCGTTCCCGTCTACGGACAAAGCGGCGACGCGCGCGCGCTCGGCATCATCGGCGACGCGTTCCCGGGACGAAAAATCGTCGGGCTCGACTCCCGCGTCATTCTCATCGAAGGCGGTTCGTTCCACTGCCTCTCGCAGCAGCAGCCCGCCTGAAAACTTCCCGCCCCTGTTCCCGCGGGAACAGGCGGATCGAAAAAGCGGACACGAAATCAGAAGCGTTCCCGCAACGTCACCGCACGAGCGAAAACCGCGCGACGGCGACGGCTTTTTTCTGCGTTTCGTCGCAGGTGATCAGGCAGCCGTTGAGCCGCACGTCGCCCTCGGCGATTTCGAAACGACGGGGACGCCCGTCGAGAAAACTTTTCAGCACGGCGTCGGCGTCGCGCCCGATGACGCCGGAATGCGGACCGCACATGCCGGCGTCCGTCTGATACGCCGTTCCCGCGGGCAAAATCTGTTCGTCCGCCGTCGCGACGTGCGTATGCGATCCGACGACGCCGACGGCGCGCCCGTCGAGGAAGCGCCCGAAAGCGATTTTTTCCGAGGTCGCCTCCGCGTGAATTTCGACGAACGCCGCGTCGAACGTTCCCGCGAGGCGGCTCAGCAGCGCGTCGGCGCAGCGAAACGGGCATCCGCAACGCGCGCGCATGAACGTCTGCCCCAGCACCGTGAACACGAGCAGGCGAAAGCCGTCGGGCGCGGTCAGCGTCAGGAACGGCGCGCCGGGATTTTCTTCGGGAAGGTTCGCCGGGCGGCAGATTTTCTCGAGACGCGGGAGCTCCGTTTCGAATCCGCGCTGGTCCCAGACGTGGTCGCCGAGCGTGATCGCGTCCGCGCCGGCGGCGACGAGTTCCCGCGCGATCGAGGCGTTGATCCCGGAGCCGGCGGCGGCGTTTTCGCCGTTGACGATGATGAAATCCGCCTGCGTTTCCGCGCGGATTTCCGCGAGTTTTTCGTAAAGGAATTTTCTGCCGGCGGCGCCGACGACGTCGCCCAAAAAGAGGATTTTTTTCATGAGAGGATTTTTGCGCGGGAACGAAGCGGCGCGGCGGCGTTCCCGCCGGGGGTGGAAAGCGGAGTCATTCCCACGCGTGCAGATTGAGAAGACTTTTGTCCGGCGAGGATTCGTTTTCCGCGAAATAAATCGCGAGCCTCAGCGCGGGAAGCACGTTTTTTTCCTCGGCGAGAAAATCATGCTTGCGGATGTCGGCGAACAGCGATTCGGCGGAACGCCCGGAGAGCTGAAAAACGTCGGTGTAGCCGGCGTCGAGCAGCAGCCGCGCGACGCGCACGGGCATGTGCGGCACGCGCATGAACGCGCTGCCGAGGGCTTCGAGGTCTGCTTTTTTCTTGGATTCTCGCATAGGGGAAAATTTTTCAGGAAGCGGCGCGCGGCGGCGGGACGGCGGCGTCCGCCGCGGGAACGATTTTCTCGAAGGAATCGAATTCGCGCGCGGAAAGGATTTCGGAAATCTCGCCGAGCGAAACGTCGAAGAGATGAAATTCCTGCTTGGCGTTTTTGGCGACGACGGTCAGCCGCCAGCCGCCCTTCAACGGGAGAATTTTTATCGTGCGGGAACGGGAACGCGCGTTGGCGCGGATGACGCCGCGGGAAACGCGGCAAACGCGGTCGAGCCGCGCGACCAGCGTCTCCGCCGCGTCTATCACGCTGCTGTGCGTTCCCGCGCGCATTTTCTTTTTACGGGAGCGAAACGCTTTTCAGGCGATTTCCCACTTGTAGGGATGCTTCGAAAGCAGCTCGCAGCCGTCCTTGCGGACGACGACGACGTCCTCGATGCGGCAGCCGCCGATTCCGGGATAATAAAGGCCGGGCTCGATCGTGACGACCATGTTCTCGCGCAGCGGATCGGTCATCACGCTGCGCCCGCCGAGATTCGGCGCTTCGTGAACGTCCAGCCCGACTCCGTGCCCGAGCCCGTGGAAAAATCCCGTCGGCGCGCCGTCCACGACGCCGGTCTTGTAGCCCGCGTTCGCGAAAAATTCGACGGTGCTTTTGTAGACGTCGTAGCCGGCGATTCCGGCGCGCACGTTGAGCATCGCCTTGTCGTGCGCCTTTTTGACGGTTTCGACGAGCTTGCGCTGCTCGGGCGAAGCTTTTCCCTTGAGATAGGTGCGCGTCATGTCGCCGAAATAGCCCGTCGCGGCGATGCGCGGGAAAATGTCGCAGACGATGAGCTGGTTCGCGCGAATCGGCCCGAAGCCGGAGCAATGGCAGTCCGCGCCCTGGTCTCCCGCGGCGGCGATCAGCCCTTCGACGTTGATGCCGCCCTCGTCGAGGCAGGCGTGGTCGATCGCCGCGCGAAGCGTTTCCGACGTCAGCGTCTTTCCCTGCCAGTTCACGAAACCTTTTTTGTCGATGACCGATTCCTTCAGAATTTTTTCCACCGCCTTGAATCCGGCGCAGGCGGCGCGATTGCCCGCGCGGATTTTCTCGAGTTCCTCCTCGGTCTTGATGACGCGCTGCGGGAAGAACGGCGAGCTCCCGACGGAGAGCTTCACGCCGAGCTGGTGCAGCTTGACGAAAAGTCCGGCGGGAAAATCCGCGGGAACGGTCCACGACGAAACTTTGTAGCGCTTCGCGAAATGCGCGATCAGCTCCGGCGTGTTCGCCGACGGATTCGTTTCCCGCAGTTTCGCGAGCTCCGCGCCGAAATCCAGCACGACGTCGAAGCCGGACTGCTGACGGAAACGCACGATTTCCAACAGCGTGATCGCCGCGATTTTCTTCCCGCGCGCCGTGAACGCGAGGAACGCGTCGCCGCAGCTGAAATTCGTGAACCAGCGCATGTCCGACGAATTGTTCGGGGAAGCGAAAAGCAGAATGTCTTTCGCCTTTTTCGTTTTCTTCGGAGAAACTTTTGCGGTAGTCATAACGGAAACGCAGTATAAGCCGCGAACGGAGTCCGACGCAAGCGCGGGAACGCGGAATTCGCGGCGCGCGCCCCGAAAAAAAATCCGTGCGCCGGCAAGTCTCCGCGCCGTTCCCGCCGCGTCAGAGCCGGGAAAATTTTTCCGCGGGAACGTCCGGTGCGGGCGCGGCGAGATTTTCGGGCGCGAACGCCTCGCGCGGCAGGCGCAGATTCAGCGCGGCGGCGAGCACGACGAATTCGTCCTTGTCGCGCGTTTCGTCGTCGCGCAGTTCGAGTTCCCGAATCGTGTACTGCTCCTGCACTTTCTGCACGCGGGAAAGCGAAAACGTCTTCCGCAGCTTCCCGTCGGCGCCGAAGACTTCCGCGGAAACGAGCGCGTTGTAGACGCGGTCGAAGCCGATTCTCACGAAGCCGATTTCCGGATGCCGCGCGAGAAAATCCGCCGGCGGCGTCATTTTGAAGAAATGCACGGGCCTGCCGCGGAAGCGCTTCGTGCGCTCGTATTTCGCGTCCTGCCAGTAAATGAACGGCGTCTGCAGATCGAAGGGCGTGAAAATCAGATTTTCGAAAAACGGCGTCGTGGAAGCGCCGTCGACGCGCGCGGGGCGGTTCTCGCCGTCGAGCGTCCAAAGCTCCGGCGCGTTCCCGCCGCGCAGCAGAAACGCCTTCCGCCGCGCGGGATCGCCGTCCGAAGCCAGCTCGACGCGAAGCAGCGGCCCGTTTTCGTCCCAAGTGCCGTAGAGCGTCCCGGAGCAGCTTTCGGTCTCGTCGCTGCGCCGCAGATAATGCGTGATGCGGAATTTCATGCAGAAATCGCCCGCCATGCGGTACGCGCGAAAATCGGAAAGCACTTTCGCGGCTTCGGGAGCACTGAGCCGGCGGAAATCCGACTGCGCGGAAAGCGACGCGGGAACGAGAAAAAGCGCGAGGGCGAAAGCGATGCGGAACAGAAATTTTTTCATGGAATCCGAGAAAAAAGTCAGGGGGTTCGCGGCGTGGGCTCGTATTTCAGCGCGTCGATGCGGCGCAGCCCGTCGAACATCAGCTCCGCCGCGCGCCGATTGCGCTCCCGCTGGGAAGCGCGCGCGTCGGGAACGCCCTTCGCCGCGCCGGGAACGATGCCGCCGAGCACGACGGCGACGACGCGTCTGCCGCCGCGCGAAGCCGTCGCGACGATGGACGCACCCGCGTTCGTCCAGCCGGTCTTCAGGCCGTCGCAGCCCGGAAACGTCTTCAGCAGCGTGTTGTGGTTGCCCATCGGCAGCGGCTTGGCGTCGAGCCGAAATTCGCGGAAAAGCTTCGACGTTTCCGCCGTGTAGCGGAAAACTTCCGGATGCGCGGAAATCAGCGCCCGCGCGAGCTTCGCCAAATCCTCCGCGCAGGTCATGTCCGGCTGTTTGCCCTGCGCGCGTTCCCGCCGCGAAACCGGCAACCCGTGCGGCGTGGAAAACTCCGTGCGCGTCATGCCGAGTTCCCGCGCCTTCGCGTTCATGCGCGCCACGAAGTTCTCCGTGCTCCCGGCGACGGCTTCCGCAAGCGCCACGGCGGCGTCGTTCGCGGACTGCAGCATCAGCGCGTAGAGCAGATCGTCCGCGGAATTGACTTCACCTTCCGCGAGGTAAACCTGCGTGCCGCCCATGTCCTGCGCGCGGCGGCTGGCGACGACCGGCGTCGAAAGCGAAATTTCCCCGGCGGCGACGGCGTCGAGCACGACGAAAATCGTCATCAGCTTCGTCACGCTCGCCGGCGGGCAGCGCGTCTGCGCGCGGAGCGCGGAAAGCGTTTCCCCGGAATCCGCATCGATGCAGATTTGCCCGGCGCAGGAAAAATTCTTCGCGGCGGGACGCGGGGCTTTCGCGGGAACGGCGGCGAGCTTCGGCGAAGCTTCCGAAACCGGAGTCGAGGGAAGTTCCTGCGGCGGGAACGGCATCGACGGCGCGTCGAGAAAATCGCTGTCCGGCACGGAAAACGGCACGGACAAATCCGCAACGGGGACGCCTTCCGCCGGAGCCGCGGGAACGCGCGCGGAAATTTTCGCTTCCGCGGGAGCGGGCGAAGCCTCTTCCCGCGGGAACGCGCCGTTGAAGGCGAAGAGACACGCCGCCGCGACGGCGACGGAAACGAGACCGAGAACGGCGTGCTCTTTCGGACGCAGGCTCATGCTTCGGCGGAAAACGCGCGGGAACGGCGGCGAACGACGTCAGAACCAGGATTTCAGCGTCGTTTCGTCCGGCTCCGCGATGCGGTCGCTTTCGGTCTGACGAAGCATCCGGTCGACTTCCTCAAAAAGGCTGCGCCGCGTCGCGACGAAGAGCATGCGGTCGCTCCCGAGGAAATTCATGACCTTTTCCAGCACCGTGCGCGGCGGGCGGCGCGTATCCAAAAGCGGCGGCAGGTAGCGCATGAGCACGGAAACGTCTTCGTGCTTCAGCGCGTAGTTCACGAGCTCGAGCAGCACGGCCTGATTTCCGTTTTCGAGCAGATACGCGCTTTCGTAGACGGAGCGCGCCTCCTCCTCGAAGCCGAGCGCGTCGAGCCGCCGCGCAAGCACGATCAGCCGGGCGACGGGGAGCGTGTTGTTCTTGATGACGCGGTCCATGCTGATGCGCCCGAGATTCGCCTGCCCGCTCGAAAAATACGCCAGCGCGCGCAGGCAGTCGATCACGCCCTGGTAGTTTTTCACCCACGCGTAATCGCCGTTTTCCAGCCCGTCGAGAATTTTCAGCGCCTCCGCGGGTTTCCCGTCGAGAACAAGCGATTCGAGATAAAGCAGTTCGAATTTCGGCAAGTCGATCAGCGCTTTGTTCTGCGCGTGGTCGTAGATTTTTTTGACCAAGGCGAAGTTCCCGGCGTCCGTCGCGTATTGCGCGAAAACAAGCAGCGCGGCGGAGTCGTCTTTGTAGCGGTCGAAAAAGTCCTTCTCGAGGCGTTCCCGGTAAAGCCTGTTCTCGTCGCCGGGGAAAAGCGTGATGATTCTGACGCGGACGGCGGGATCGTTCTTCATGAGCGCGAGGCGCGTCAAAACGTTGCGCGCGGCGGAAACGTCGCCGCTTTCCCGCAGATACAGAGCGTAGAGCGTCGCAATCTGTTCGTTCCCGGGAACGCGCGAGGCGGCGGAGCGCAGAATTTCCAGCGCGCTCTCGCGGTCGCCGGTCTCCCAGTCGAGCTGCGCTTCGAGAACGCGCCCGGAAAGCGTGTTCTCGACGCCGTAGCGCGTGAGAAAATCCCGCGACGTCCGGAACTGCCCGCGCAAAAGGCTCGCCTGCGCCGCGCCGACGACGAAAATCAGGCGGTTGTCCTGCAGCGCGTTCGGCTCGGGAAGCAGCTTTTCCGCGAGCGGGAACAGCGGCAGCAGCGCGTCGGCCGCGAAGCAGAGCTCTTCGTCCTGCGCGAGATCGAGATGCTGACGCACGAAAAACTGCATGTAGTTTTTATGGTTCAGCGCGTACGGCAACCCGTTTTCCAGAAGCTCGAAAGCTTCGCGCAGACGTCTTTGATAAAAGAGCATCGAGGAAAAATCGACGATCGCGTCCGAATTGCGCGGCGAGTAAATCAGCCCGGCGCGGATGTTCTGAAAATACGCGCCGAAATCCTTGTCGACCTGAAAATTCTCCTTCGCGTCGCGGACGATTTTGTCGCCGATGTTCCGGCGCATTTCCGCGCGCGTTTCCGCGCTGAACGGGTAGACGAGCATCGCGGCGTAACTCGTCTGCTCCCATTCGTGCTTGTAGCGGAACCAGCAGAAAAGCAGAAATGCCAGCGCGAGATACCCCGCGACGCCGAGCGCGACCAGCACGAAAAGAATGCGCCGCCAGTTGAAATGCAGACGCCACTGCCCGTCGTTCCCGCGGGCGTACGTCGCGAACCCTAAATATTCCCGGTTGGAAAATGCCGCGCGCGACGCGTTTTTCTCGTTCTTCGAATTTTCGGTTGCCATCAGATTTTTTTCTGCAAAGTTAGCGTTCCCGCGCACGCGGAGCAATACGCGAATTTCCCGCCCGCGCGATTTTCCGCAGTCATTCCCGCAGCCGGAAACGGTGCGTTCCCGCGGAAACGATTTCGAAATCGAAATGAAGCGCGTCCGCCGGAAGCGCATCGGCGATTTTTTCCGGCCACTCCACGACCCAGCACCGCGGCGAACGCATGAATTCCTCCAGCATCAGCGCCTCCGCCGCCTCCGGCGACGGCAGCCGATACGCGTCCATGTGAATGAGCTGGCGGGAACGCCCTTCGTAAATCGCGTAAATGTTGTAGCTCGGGCTCGTGATCGGCTGCGCGACGCCGAACGCGCGCGCCAGCCCGCGGACGAACGTCGTCTTGCCCGCGCCGAGATCGCCGTGCAGCGCGAGCGTCGCCTCCGGCGGCAGAAGCGCCGCGATTCGCGCCGCCGCGGCCTCCGTTTCCTCCGGCGAGCGGCAAAGCGTCCACTCCCGAAATTTTCCGAGCTCTTCCGCAACGTTTCTTTCCATGAAAAATTCTCCGTTCATTTCAGTTCGATGCGTTCCGCGCGGACGCGTTCCCGCGCGCGCAGAAAAATTTCCGCGGCGCGGGAAAAGCGCTCCGCCGACTCCGTCGTGAGAAACGCCGCGTTCCCGCCGCGGGAAATCCGCCGCGCCATTTCCGGATGCCGCGCGAGGTAGTCCTTCAGGCTTTCCGCGACGCACGCGCCCTGCGGAAACGCCCGCGTCCCCGCGGGCAAAAATTTCCGAATCAGCGGGAGCAGCACCGGGTAGTGCGTGCAGCCGAGAATCAGCGTGTCGATTTTCCCGTCGCGGGAAAACAGCGCGTCCAGGTGGCGCTTCACGAAATATTCCGCCGCCGGCGCCTCGGTTTCTCCGTTTTCGACGAGCGGCACCCACATCGGGCACGCCTCGGAAACGACGCGGATTTCCGGGAACAGCTTCCGCATTTCCAGCTCGTAGGAACGCGAGGCGATCGTGCCTTCCGTGCCGACGACGCCGACGTGCTTCGTGCGGCTCAGCGCATCCGCCGCCTCGACCGTCGGGCGGATGACGCCCAGAACACGGCGCGTCGGGTCGGAGGAACGCGGCAAATCGTTCCGCTGAATCGAACGCAGCGCCTTCGCCGAGGCCGTGTTGCACGCGAAAATGACCAGCGGGCAGCCGCGCGCGAAAAGATGCTCCGTCGCCTGCCGCGCGAATTCGAGCACGACCTCGAAAGAACGCGGGCCGTAAGGCGCGCGCGCGTTGTCGCCGAGGTAAAGAAAATCGCGGTCGGGCAGCGCCTCGCGGATTTTTTCGAAAATCGTGAGACCGCCGTAGCCGGAATCGAAAATCCCGATGGGCGCCGTTCCCGCCATGACTTTTCCCGCGGCGCGCTTACTCGCCGTCCGCGTTCCCGTCCGCGGGAACGAGCGCCGAGCGCACCGTCAGCTCGTTCCCGTTCAGATACGTTTTCGAAATGACGGCGTAGTCGAAATCTTCCGGAGAAATCTTCACCGCGCTCAGCGCCTCCGCGAAATCTTCGCCGACCGCCGTCTTCACCGCCAGCGGCTGAAGCTTCGCCGCGCCGTGCGCCGAATACAACGAACGCCCGACGTGCATCCACGAGACCGCGCAGCCGCCTTCCGGCAGCAGCGCCTCCGCGGACTTCACCGCTTCGGAGTCCCAGACGGACTTCGCCGGATTTTTCGCCGCCGCCGTTTCCGTCAGCAGCCGCAGCGTGTCCGCGTCGCCGAAGCAGACGCGGTTCCCGACGACCGCCACGGTTCCCTTCGGTTCGGCTCCGTCCTCGGAGGCGCAGAGAGAAAGCGCCGAGGAAACGCCGGGAAGCGCCTCAAGCTCCGCCGCGGGAACGAAAATGTCCATGTTCTCCCGGCGCGTGAATTCCTCCGCTTTTTCCAGCATCTTTTCCGCCAGCGCGCGGTCGGCGACGTCGAAAACCGCGACATTCTTTTCGCCCGTTTCCGAATAAAGGGAATACGACGAAACGCCGCCGGAAAAATTCTTGAGCATCGCGGGAACGTCCGTGCCCTGCGTCATTTTGAGCTGTCCGACCTGCATGTCGACGAACGCGAACAGCGGCGTCGAGCGCCGCCCGATTTCCAGCAGCTGCAGCACGAATTCGCCGACGGAGAAATTCGCCGTCGAAACGCTCTGCACGTCGTCGCGAAGCGGGAAAAACGCCGGTTTGCTCACGCCGTCGCGCACGGTTCGCGTGATCAGCCGCACGGCGCCGCGGTCCGCGTTCCACGCGATCGTCGATTCCGCGCGAAGGAGGCCGTCTTCGTCATAGAAACAGCCGCCCCAAACCGCGTCGAAGGCTTCCGGGGCGAACGCCTTCACGACGGGTTCCGCCCAAAGCGCGAACATCGCCTTTTCCGGATTTTTCTCGAAATCCTTCGCCCGCTCCGCGTCAGCCCGCGCGGCGGCGGCGTAAGCCTTTTCGGCGACGGTCGCGCCGTCGACGTAAAACCACAAGTCGGAAGCGCCGACGCGTTCCCGCGCCTTCGCGAAAACGGGCGACGATCCGAATCCGCCGTTCCCGCCCGCGGCGACGGCGAGCGTTTTCTCAAGCGCCGCACGTCCCGACGCGAGGAAGAAATTTCCGCCGAAAACGGCGAAAAGCGAATCGCCGCATTTCTTCGCGGGAACGCCTCCGACGGCGGGAACGTCGGAAATCTCCGCGTCTCCGCAGAGTTCCCGCAAAAGCTCCTGCGCCTTTTCCTGAGAAAAACTTTCGACGACTTCCGCAATGAAAACCGCGCCGACGTCGCCTTCTTCCGCGGGAACGTCCACCAGCGCGACGAGCGCTTCGCCGCGGAAGGTTTCGAAAAAGCGCTTTTCCCATGCGGAAAATTCGGAGCGCGCGCGCGCCTTCTCCTCGCCGTCTTCCCCGGCGAGCGCGGCGTCGAACGCCGGGCGCAGAATTTTTTCGCGCAGCGCCGCGAAATACGCATCTTTGTCGACGCGAGCTTTCGTCGCGGCGAGATTTTCGGCCTTCGCGAACGCGAAAGTCTCTCCGTTCGGAAGGAGCGTTTCAAGATCCGCCTGCGCGAACGGGGAGAACGCGAGCGCGGCAAAAACGGCGGCGGGAACGAGAATGCTGTGTTTTTTCATGTTGCTGGTGTTGCTGAAAACGGATTGCGAAAAAGAAAGCGTCGGAAAGAAAAATTTGCGGAGAATTTTTTCTTAAAAAATGCTGACCGTCAAGTCATCGAAAAAAGTCTCGTCGCCGGGGCCCTGCAGCCCGACGTAGAGCATGACGACGGCGAACGCGGCGCGCGGCGGCGCGTCTCCGAGCGCGGCGAGCCGGCGCCAGGCGAGCGCCGTTCCCGCGGGCAGCGCCTCTCCCGTGTCCGCGAGCGCGTTCCCGCGCGCGTCGAAAAACCCGATGCGGATCTCCGAAAGCGAACCGCAGGAAACCTTTCCGCGCGCGAAAACCTGCGCCAGAACTTTTTGACCGGGAACGACGCGGAAGCTTTTGCGCAGCTCCATGCGCTCCGTTTTCCCGCCGACGCGGAAGCAGGACGCGCCGCCGTGCGGAGCGACGTCCGACGCGCCCATTTCGAAATGCTCCGCCGCAGCGACGACGGCGCGCCAGCCGCGCGGGTGCGCGAGATTTTTCCGCGCGCGCCAGTCGCCCGGGCTGTAGGCGAGGAAATTTTCCGCCTCGAAATCCTCGCGGAAATCCGGCTCCGCGCCGAACGCGGGAACGGCTTCGGAAATGACGCGCAGGCGCCGATCCGCCGCGGCTTCGGGCGTTCCCGCGGCGGCGTTCGCGGGTTCGCCGTTCGCGCGGGAACGCAGCGCCGCTTCGAAAATGCGCGCCAACGCGCGTTCGACGCGCGCTTTTTCCTCCGGATTTTTCGTTTTTTTCAGAAAATCCAGCGCGCGCATCAGCGCGGCGGGACGCGGGTCGGAAATCCGATACGCGGAGATGTCCGCCTGGTGCGGCCTGCCGCGGAACTCCTCGTCGTCGTAGATTTCCTCGTAGCGCCACGCGTCGCTGCCGAGCGCCTCGAGCGTGCCGCGGACATCCGTCATCTCCGCGTTCCCGAGCGCTTTTCGCGCGTAGTACGAAGCGGCGAACTTTTCCGCGCGGCGCAGCGAAAAATCGACGGATTCCAGCCGCGCGGCGATGCGGCGTTCCCGCGCGGATCCGGGATTTTCCCTGCGGGAACGCGCGGCGGCGGCGAGCGCCTCGGAGAGATTCCCGCGCAGAACCGCGAGTTTTTCCGGCGGAAAAATCTCCGTCGCGTTCTCGTTGTTCCAGCCTTTGATCCAGCGGCACTGCCCGCCCTGCTCCGCCCAGACCGCGCACGCCGCGGCGTAGAATTTCTTCATCGCCGGCGCGGCGGCGCCGAAAGTCTTCGCGTAATATTCGTCGAGAATTTTTTCGGGATCGCCGTCCGGGTTTTTCAGCAGTTCCGAAGCGAGGCGGATTTTCGGCGCGTCGAACGCGACGACGGGCCCGCATTCGGCGTAGAAAATTTTCCCGCCTTCCGCGGCGACGAATTTTATCGCGTCCGCCTGCTCCTGCAGGAAAAGCCGCGGGAACAGAAACGGCGAGCCGTAATAATAATCGTAGACGCCCCAAAGCTCCGCGCCGGAGCGCGCCCAGCGGCGAATCAGCGCCTTGTCTTCGCGCTTGAATTCCGGGAACACCCACATCGAGCGGTCGGCGCAGAGCACGGGAACGACGTTCCCGCGCACGGGAAACGACGGCGCGTTCTGCACGTCCATGTAGGCGATGACGCCGACGCCTTTCCCGGGACAGGCCGCTTCGATTTTTTCCGCCGCGCGGTTGACGAAGCCGTAGTAATAATCGGAGCGGTTCGGCAAGTTGCGGAAAAAGGACAGCGCGCCGTAAGCCTCTTCCGAAGCCGCGGATTCGTCCCAGTTCGTCGCGTCGTTGATGCCGAGCGAAAACAGCGGCGCGTCGGGATTTTTTTCAAAAAATTTCTCCGCCGCGGCGACGGCGACGTCAAGCGCGGCGGCGGACGTCAAATTCGGCTGCGGAGCGTAACCGCCGGAAAAATTCGGACGCCGCGCGCCGAAAACCTCCGGCGCGAGCTCCGGACGCTCCGCGTAAATTTCTTTCGAAAAAACGGCGCCGAGATTGTGGGAAAACTGCGGGAGCGCGCCGAATCCGAGATGCGCGCTCCACGCCGCGTC